>CAMCTH010000184.1 GCA_945877965.1 Planctomicrobium piriforme
TTTCGTCATAGGAATGTACGACCTGCGTGAAGGCGATGGCCAACGCGATGCCGGTCCCGATCAGTAGCGCGATGCCGATCAGCAGCGACCAGAACCACGCCGTATCGACGAGTCGCAACAGCGGCGGGTTCGTCGTGGGGCTGTTTGCCAAGCGGCGCGCGAGGATTGCTTCGTTGATCCGTTTCGGCAGGCCGGGGCCCGAGAAGACGAGTCCGTCGTCGACCTGCACGACGTCGGCCCCGGCATCGTAGAGCGCCAGCGCATCGCGCGGCGATTGCACGCCTCCGGAGGCGATGATCGGCACCCCTGCGCCGAGATGTTTTCGCAGGCTCGTCACGAGTTCGCGCGACGCAGCGACGGCTGATGCGCCGAGTTCGAAGCCGGCATGCAATGCCGAGGCGCCGTCGCAGACGACCCCCTTTGCTCCGGCGCCCAGCGCGGCATCGATCCAAGGCGACGACTCGGTGAACTGGCGATCTGCGGGGACGCAGAGCAGCACCGGGTTCGGCATCGATTCACGGACAACGATGCCGACGTGTTCGGTCCACTCCTCCGGAGACCATGCGGACTGCATGGCGACGCGAAGCGTGGCGAGCGAGAAGCCGCAGGCGTGCGGCCGAAGTTCGCCGATCATCGTCCGGCATTCGTGCGTCGCGGTCGCGGCGTTTGTTTCCGGGGCGATGCCGAGTCGGATCAGCAGCGGCGTTTGCGGCCGCCCGTCGCGGCGCAACTGCTCGACGAGCGGCGCGAGCGCCGGGCCGGGCGTCGGCGACAATAAGCGAATCACGCTGCGAGCATCGTCGCGCTCGGCGGCGACGCGATGCGGTTTATCACCCACGGTCACGTGGCCGACTTCAATCAGGCCGAACCCGAAACGTTGCCAAGCCGGCAAGGCTCGGGCATAGACATCGAGCCCGGGACCGAGCCCGAGCGGCGACGGCAACTCGAGGCCGAGCAGTTCCGTTCGCAACCGCGGGTCGGGTCGCATGTGGCCGAGCAAGTCGATCAGCAGACCGCCGCCGGGCAGTCGCGCGACGATCGCCATCGTTTCGATCGCGAAATCGCGGCCGAGGACCGGCCCCATCGCCTCGAGCAACGGTCGGAGCACGGTGCGATACGACCAATCCGGCATGTTCCGACTCGATTCATGTCGGCGGTCAACTCGTTCAGGCAACCGCGAGCGACAGCCTGCGATCGTTAGGTGATGTGCGCGCCTTGCGTCTCGACGTACACGGCGTACAGCGATTGGCTGCCGGTCATGAATAGCCGATTCCGTCGTGGCCCGCCGAAGCAGACGTTGGAGCAGATCTCGGGCAAGCGAATCTGACCGATTCTCGTGCCGTCGGGGGAGAAGATGTGGACGCCGTCGTAACCGTCGCCGACCCAGCCGGCCGAGGCCCAGATGTTGCCGTCGACGTCGGCGCGAATGCCGTCGGCTCCGCCGAGTTTGTCGCCGAGCTTCATCGAGATGAACTCCTTGCCGTCGAGCAGCAGCTTGCCGTCGACGACGTCCCAGACCTTGATGTTCTTCCCCTTGCCCGAGTCGGCGACGTACAGCTTCTTATAGTCGGGCGAGAAGCAGAGTCCGTTCGGCTTGTCGATTTCATCGGTTAGCTTTTCAACTTTGCCGTTGCGTCCGTCGATCCGATAGACCGCTTCTTTTAATTGCAGTTCGCCCTTATTCCCTTCATAGTTCATCATGCTGCCGTAGCCAGGATCGGTGAACCAGATGTCGCCGTTGGGATGGACGACCGCATCGTTCGGAGCGTTGAGCGGCTTGCCGTCGAACTTCTCAGCGAGCGTCGTCGCCGTGCCGTCGTATTCATAGCGCACGACCTTCCGGGTGCCGTGTTGGCACGAGATCTGACGCCCCTGGAAGTCGAACGTATTACCGTTGCTGTTGCCCGCCGGGTTGCGGAACGTGCTGACGTGGCCGTCTTCTTGGAGATAACGGAGTTGCACATCGTTCGGGATGTCGCTCCAAACGAGATAGCGACCGACGCCGTTCCAGGCCGGCCCTTCGGCCCAGAGGCAGCCGGTGTGCAGTCGTTGAATCGGCGCGTTGCCGAGCTTGTACTTTTGAAACCGCTCGTCGAGCACGACGACGTCGGGATCGGGATAGCGGACCGGCTCGGCGTTCGGGCCATATTCGCGGGCAAGAAGATCGTTGGTCAACGTCGCGGCGGCTGCGGCCGCGACGGTGCCGGCGAGGAAGTTACGGCGCGAAGCGATCGATGGCGAAGTAGTATCAGACATGATGCGATGCCTTATCTTATGGGGCGTTGTATTCGGTGAGATTACTCGGCGATGGGGACGAACTTGACGCACACCGGCGAAGAGATTGCGATGTTGCCGACGTTCTTCGTCAGCGCGCCGTTCGCCGGGTCGATGGCGAATACGATCACGCTTTCGCCATCTTGATTCGCGACGAGTGCGTAACGACCGCTCGGGTCAACGTTAAAATTCCGCGGCGTCTTCACCCCTTCGCCTTGGTGACCGACGAGCGTCAGCTTGCCCGTCGCTTCGTCGATGCTGAACGTCACGATCGTGTTGTGACCGCGGTTCGAGCCGTACAAGAACTTGCCCGACGGGTGAACGACGACCTCGGCCGTGCTGTAGCCCTTTTGCACTTCGTGGCCGGTCGGCAAGGTGCTGATGGTTTGCAGCGCCGTCAGCGTTCCCTTCGCGGCATCGAACGCGTAGGCGGTCATCGAGCAGGTGTGCTCGTTGATGTCGTAGGCGAACTTGCCGTTGGGATGGAACGCAAAGTGCCGCGGAGCGGTCGTCGGGCCGGGCGAGACGAACGCGGGATCGGCCGGCGTGAGCTTGCCGGTCGCGGAGTCGAACTGGTAGATCATCACCTTGTCGGTCCCGGCATCGCAGGCGACGGCGATGCGATTCGACGGGTCGATGTTGATCGAGTGACCGCGCGGCGGGATCGGCTTCTCGGCCGTGCCGCCGGTGCCGGTGAATTGCTGAAAGCTGACCATCTCGCCGAGGCTGCCGTCGTCGTTGATCGGCAGCGAGCCGCAGCTGCCGCCGCCGTAGTTGGCGACGAACAGAAACTTGCCCGACTTGTCGACGCTGACATGGCACGGGCCCGACCCGCCGGACGATTGCGTGTTGAGCGGCTCGAGATCGCCGGTCTTGGGATCGACGGCGAACGACGCGACGCTGCCGGTCGGCTTCTCGCCCGGCTTGGGCTTCGGCCCGCCCCCTTCGACTACGGCATAAGCGAACTTATTCGACGGGTGAAAGGCGATGAACGACGGATTCGTCGCGGCCCCGGCCAGCACCGGCTCGCTGAGTTTGCCGGTCGCCAGGTCGAGTTCGCTGCGATAGATTCCTTCGCTCTTCATCGGCCGAGTGTAGGTGCCGAAGTAGACGCGGACTTTGCTCGGCTTTTCGTCGCTGTCACCCGCGGCGCTGACGAAGGTTCCGCCCGTGGCCGAGAAGACATTGATCACGCCAACTTCGATACGCGGTTCCTGTTGTGCGAGCGTCGTCAACTGATCCTCTGGAAACGTCTCGATCGTGATGTTCTTCCAATGCACTTCTTGCGGCTCTTTGTTCGAGTGCAATTGCAGACCGATTGGGGCTTCTTTGATCCGGTCCGGTTCGGGCTCGCGCCAGTCGCTGATGAGTTTGCCGTTGAGCACGAAGCGGATGCGGTTTCCTTGCGCAAGAATTTCGATGTGGTTCCAATCGTGTTGCTTGCCGACCGGCTTCGCGATCTCGGCGTTGGCGTGAATGCTGCGGCGACCGTAGAGATCGAAGAAGCCGTAGTTCGACGGGAACATGACCAAGTGCCCCGCATAGGTGAACGGGTCTTTCTGTTCCGGTGCCAAGCGGCCCCACATCGCCAAGCCCGAGTGCATTTCGGCCTGCGCCAGCTTGAAGTCGAACGTGAGGCGGAAGTCGCTGAACTTGCGTTCGGAGAGCAAGTAGGTGCTGACCGCAATCGGGTCGGTGTTCTTGCCGATGATGACGCCGTCTTTCACGCTCCAGTACTTGCCGATGTGGCCGGTCCAACCGGTCAGATCCTTGCCGTTGAAGAGCTGGATGGTTTCGCGTTTGCCAGTGCGGGGCGGAACGTCGGGAGCGTCGGCGGCGACGGCCGATTGAGCGAATGCACAGAGCGAAAGGACGACGAGTGCGGAACGCATTGAGGCGGGCATGAGGCGGTTCTCCTGCGAGGCGGGCGGGCGACGAGCGGCGAGGCGGTCGATATCATCGCTTGCCGCCGTGCGCGAGGCAAGCAGCCGAGCGGTTTTTCATCTGGCGCGCGGAAGCGGGACGACGACCCGGCGTCAGTCGCTCGTCACAAAGAAGCCGATCGCAAACGCCAGTGAACCGACGGCTAGACCGGCGAGTTGAACCATGCCGGGAGATTCGAGTCCGTATTCGGTTAAGGCACCGCCGAAGATGATGACCATCGCGGTGAACGCTCCGCAGACGAAGCCGATCTTGAGCTTCTTGCTCTTGAGTTCGGCCTTGCTCAATCGCTCGGGACGGGCTTCGGCGGCCGACGACGAACTTGAAGTCGACGCCTTGGCCGAGCGCCCGCTCGAGGTCTTCGCGAGGCTCGTCATGTGCGCCGCGACCGCTTCGCGTGAGTAGTGGACGGCGATCGCCTCGTCGACCGACGCCTTGGTGCAGATCACCTGCCGAATGGAAGATTCGAACCGCAATTGGAGTTGCTCTTCGATCTCCGAGCGGAGCGGATTCGGCGAAGCAATGACGACATGGCGACCGTCGCGAAGCACAGGGACCAACGACTGCTGTCGCGCCATGACGACCGGCACCGTCGGCAGCAATTCCGGGTCGATCGTAAGATCGGAGAGCCGCACGAACGGCAGGCCGAGTGAATCGGCATAGAGCGGCATCACAACGTCCGTGGTCGACAGCTTCTGCTGAACCACGGCGTCGCGAAGTTCGATGTTCACGGTGTCGGCGAATTTAACCGCGCGGTCGAGGGCCGTATCGTCGACGACCTTACGCGAGCGAAGGATCGTCGCGAGATCGGGCGGGCGAACGTCGCGATTCGTTTTGTTGCCGAGCGACGCGTCGTATTCCGCTTTGCGGCGCGCGTCGCCGAGCGTCAGCATCGCCTTGATGAACTCTTGGTGCATCGCCTTCCATTTGAGCACGGTCGGCTCGGCCTTTTGCTTGGCGCGAACTTGTTCGACGAGCTTTTGGAAGTGGGAACGAATGACCGTTTGATCGGTCTCGAACGGCTTGAGACGCAGCAGCTGATAGTGATTCGACGGCTTACCGGAATCCATGCTCATGGCAGATGGGGAATCTCGTAGCTGTACTTCGACCGACGTAAAACGGGGTCGAGCCTAGAAAATTGCAACGAACTCCGGCGTGCGGCGACTAGTCGGCGTCGCGAATCACTTCTTTGACCAACTGGACGAAGTGCGGCGTCTTGCCGCCGGCACCGAGTTCGCCGGCCTTTTTGTCGGCCTGCTTGCGGTCGGCGTATTCGAACACGGCGACGCGCTTCATCATCTGATTGAAGACGCCCCAATAGGCCTTCAAGCGGACGCCGCCCGACTTGGCCCGCTTCTTCTTCGGCGGAGCGTCGGCATTGCGCGGAGCGACCCCCTTGGCGGACAGCCCCTTGGTGTCTTTCTTTGGCGGCTTCGCGTCCTTCGACGGCTTGGCCGCCTTGGCCGGAGCGGCGGCTTTCGCTGGGGGGGCCGGTTTCACCGGTGCGACCGCTTTGGCTACGGGAGCCGGCTTGGCAGCCGGGGCCGATTTCGTCGGCGGGGCCGGCTTCTTGGCCGACTTGACCTCTTTCGAGGGGGCCTTAGCCGGTTGCGGCTTGGGACGTAAGTTCTTGGAGGGCGGAGCCTTGCGTACCATGGGCAACTCTTCGCAAAGAACCCGACGGAGGAGGAAAAACTGTTCAGGGCAACGAGTTGCGCACGCGTCACCCCCCGCAGTGAATCTACATCATAACCCGTTCAGCCCGCTTTCACCAGTAGCGCTCGTCAATCCGTCTTTTTGGGTAAGCCGATCGGAAAATCCCCTGGCACTCCGCGAGTTAGACGGCCGGAGAAGACCGGCATGTTGGCGAAACTTTGTCGACGCATGTGTTTGCTGCATGCCGTTCTTGTTCGCTTTGGCGCTGCTCATCGAATTCTCACCTGATCGCAATCAGGACTTAAATCCCGCTTCCGACAATCCTTCCAGGAACAAGGGACGAGAACTGAACTGTACGAAGAGGAGCAGAGGCATGGAACGTCTTTCAAAATGGAAACCGCACGCGGCCGGACGCCGTCGCGGCTTCACGTTAGTCGAGTTGATGACGGTCATCACTATCATCGGGCTGCTGCTAGCAATCTTGCTGCCGGTGTTGAATCGGGTTCGCGAAAGCGCTCGCGACACGCAATGTAAAAGCAACCTGCGGCAGCTCGGACAAGGTTTGATTCAGTATTCGACGTCGTCGTCGACCGGTCAGTACTGCACCGGTGCCTGGGACTGGAAGCGCGACGGTGCGGTCTCGCAAGTCGGCTGGGTCGCCGACTTGGTGAACCACGGCATCTTGCCGGGCGATCTGCTCTGTCCGTCGAGCCAGTTTCAAATGAGCCGAGTCTATCACGAGTTGCTGACGATGGACGCCGCCTCGAACACCTGCGCCGACAGCCTCGGCGGCAAAGATCAACTCATGCCCGACGGCACGGTCGTGCCGAATCCTTGTCGACAACTCGCCGGCATGTCGGACAAGGGGACCTACCTACAAGAGCACATGCTGCTCAAGGGGTTCAACACCAACTACGCGACGAGTTGGTTCCTCGTGCGAACGGAAGTCGACATCGACAACCGCGGCGTGCTTGTTAACAAGAACGGCGGCTGCGCGACGAACCAACGGGAACGCAGCTGCACCGTCGGACCGTTGACGACGTCGCGCGTCGGCGGCGGTCGCGTTCCGGCGAACATCGTACCGATCCTCGGTTGCGGCGGCATCGCTGAAGGCGAAGCGAACATGCTGAAAGAAACGATCGGCGACCATCTGTCCGGTAGCTTTCTCGCCGACTCCTACTCGTCGGGCCCGCGCGACAAAACGACGCTCGGCGTCCCGGCCATCACCGGCACGGCCGTCGGCGCGCGAGCGTGGTACGGCCCGTGGAATGCGACGTTGCAAGACTACCGCGCCTTCGGTCCCGTGCACGGCGGACGCCGCAAGGGGACGTGCAACCTCGCGTTTCTCGACGGCTCGGTCAAAGTCTTCACCGACGAGAACGGCGACGGCCTGTTGAACAACGGCTTCCCGGCCTCGACGGCAACCGGCTACGCCGACGACGTCGTCGAATTGCTGGCGACGGAAGTGCACAGCATGTGGTCGCTCGATCCGACGCGTATTCCGCAGTAAGCGCGGCGTGGAGTCTGCGTCGCTCACGGTTCACTGAAGCGACGCACAAGAAAACGACGGCCGAAGCTGATCGTTTTCTCATACACGACTCACCGTCCCGTGATGAGCCTTCAGTACAACGTAGACCGTCGGAGAGCACCCGCCCGACGACGACCCAGAGTTCAAGTTCCGAAGTTAGCACGAAAGGAGCCCGACGACCCCGAGAGCAGGAAATCCCGTAGTCGCGGCCCAGGCGGTTCGACGGTCGTCGGTCCCCGCCTTGCCGAACCAGAGAACGACCCCGCGAGGCTCGTTCCAAGAAATCTGAGAGCAGTTTGATTCAAGAGCAGAAGCAGTTTGTTTGCAACGATTTGATTTTCGAAACCTAGTGAGAGCAGAAGCAATGAAGATTCGTTCCCTGCGGGTTCGTCCCGCCCGACGCGGTTTCACCCTCGTCGAAATTATGGTTGTCATGACGATCATCGCCCTTTTGATCGCCATCTTGGTGCCGGCCGTCGGCTTCGTGCGTGAGCGCGCCCGCGGTACGCAATGCAAGAGCAGCCTGCGTCAGTTCTACCTCGGTCTGGCCGGCTTGGCCGACAACAATCGCGACGGCCGGTACACGACCGGTTCGTTCGATCCGACCCGCGACGGTTGCCCGGACTCGATCGGTTGGGTCGCCGACTTGGTGAACGCCAAGGTCTGCAAGCCGATCGAACTCCTCTGCCCGTCGAACCCGGCTCAAGGTAGCGAGAAGTACAAGGACATCTTGAGCGCTCCCACGGCTGCGACCGGTGAAGCGGCTCCGTCGTCCAAGCAAGCCCTTGGCACCTGTGCGACGGCGATCACCGGAACCGGACTCGC
>CAMCTH010000185.1 GCA_945877965.1 Planctomicrobium piriforme
CATTACGAAGGGGGTATGCGGGTGCCGTTCATCGCAGCCTGGGCTAAGCCGGTCGCCGAGCAACCTGCGCAACGACGCCTGCCGATCGCCGTCGGCGCGATGCAGACCCAGCAGGCCGCGGTGTACGATCTCTTTCCGACGATCCTGCAAGCCGCCGGCGTGAAAGCGCCCGCCGATCACCGAGTCGACGGCGTTGCGCTCGACACGTTGCTCGCAGGACGACCTGATCCAAACCGCGCGGAGACGTTCTTGATGCACTATCCGCACGCACCGCATCGCACCGATTACTTCACCGTCTACCGCGACGGACCCTGGAAGGTGATCTATCACTACTTCCCGTCGTCGGTCTCCGAGGGGTCGCACTATCAGTTGTTTAATCTGAAGGACGATCCCTTCGAGGAGAACAACGTCGCCGCCGCGCAACCGCAAGAATTAAAACGATTGATGCAGGGGCTCGTCGCCGCGTTAGAAAACTGCAATGCCGTGTACCCGACGGCGAAAGACGGCTCCGGTCCCGTGAAACCGCAACTCCCTTAGCTCCGCATCGGCTCATTCATTGCATTCCCAGCACTCCACCTTGAGTTTCAACATGAAAAGCCAACCGCACCCCGGTCGTTTCGATCTTCGACAGGCATTCGTCGCGACGACGCGCATCGCGTTGCTGTTCGCGGCCGTTCTGTCGGCGAGTGAGTCGATAAGTCTCGAAGCCGCCGAGGCGCGGCCGAACATCGTCTACTTCATCATCGACGAGTTGGGCTACTACGAGCCGGCATACATGGGCAACCCGCATATCCAAACGCCGAACGTCGATCGGATGGCGCGAGAAGGGATTCGTTTCAACAATCTCTTCGCGGGCTCGTCGGTCTGCGCGCCGACCCGCTGCTGCCTGCTCACAGGCAAGCACAGCGGTCACTCGTCGGTCCGGCAGAACGGCGGGGGCACTCCCCTGCGCGCCGACGAAGCGACGATCGCGTCGATCTTGAAGCCGCTCGGTTATGCAACCGGCGGCTTCGGCAAGTGGGGCTGCGGCGGACGCGATTCGACCGGCGTGCCGGAGCAGCACGGGTTCGACGTCTTCTTGGGTTACTACGATCAAGTCCACGCCCACACGTATTATCCGCCGTACCTGATTCGCAACAGCGAAGAAGTGCCGCTCGCCGGCAACAACGGCGGCAGCGTCGGGCAGACTTATTCGCAGTACGTCATTCACGATGCCGCCAAGAAGTTTATTCGCGAACATCGCCACGAACCGTTCCTCGCGTACCTGCCGTACACGCCGCCGCACGGCAACTTCGACATTCCCGACGACGATGCCGCTTGGGCGATCTATCGCGATCAACCGTGGCCCGAGCCGGCGAAGCGCTATGCGGCAATGGTGACGATGATCGATCGCCAAGTAGGCGAAGTGTTGGCGTTGCTCAAAGAACTCGGGCTCGAAGAGAACACGCTCGTCTTCTTTAGCGGCGATAACGGCGGCGCCGACTACTTCGCGTCGGCCGAGCATCCGCGCGGCTTTCATCGCGCGAACAAGAATCCGCAGTCGGGCATCGAGTATCGCGGCAATAAGGGGACGCTCTACGAAGGGGGCGTGCGCGTGCCGTTCCTGGCGCGCTGGCCGGGCAAGATCGAGCCGGGGGGCGTGAGCGACCATCTTGGTTATTTCCCCGACGTGCTGCCGACGATTGCCGAAGCGACCGGCGCCAAGATTCCCGCCGATGTCGACGGCATCTCGATCTTGCCGGAACTGATCGGCGAGAAAGCCGCCGGGCACAAGCAGGCGCAGCACGAGTTTCTCTACTGGGAGATCGGCGGTTGGACCGCGATTCGGCAAGGGACTTGGCGGGCCGTGAAGCCGGCCAAAGGTCCGCAGTGGGAACTGTATGATCTCGCCAAAGATCCCGCCGAGTCGAAGGACCTCGCTTCGGCCGAGCCGGAGAAATTGGCGCAGCTCGTCGCCCTCGCGACGAAAGCACACGAACCGGCGCGCGAAGGAACGTTCGCGACGACCGAGCGTCACGAGCGTGATCGTCGCGCGAAGTTCGGCAAGCAAGACGACGTGAACTTCAAGCCGACGCCGGGTCCGGTCAAGAAGAAACAACCCAAACCGGCCGCCAAGAAATGACTTCGCATGGGCGATTCCTTTACTTCGTCTGTGCTGCATAGCCCGGCGAGGCGATGAACGTCGCGGTCAGCTTCCCCGAGGCGGCGTCCCAGATGCGGACCGTGCCGTCGTGCGCGCCGGCGGCGGCTCGCAGCGTCGTCGGCTCGACGTCGAGACTGAACGTCCAACCGGTCGAGCCCAGCAAGTCGACCCCCGGCTGGAGCGTCGCGAGTTCGAACTGTTTCACCGGTCCGTCTCCCACGGCGATGAACAAGCGTCCCGCCGCCGTCGCTAGTCGCAGTCCCGGTCGCGACGAACTGTGCGGCAAGAGCTTCGTGTGCGCCTTCTTGGCAAAGCGAGCTTCCATGTCGCCCGCGTCGCCGCTCTCGGCTTGGGCTAGCTCCGGCTCCCACAACCGCACCGATTTCCCTTCGCCGACCGAGGCGGCCTGCGGCGAACCGGGCAAGAACATAACGTCGCCGACGGCGAATCGTCCCGCCTCCGGCCCGAGATTGAGTTGATGGCCGTTGAACGTCGTGAAGAGTTTGCCCGTCGCGGCGTCGAGCACTTTCACCGTACAGTCCTTGCTCGCCGTGGCGACGAAACGATCGTCGTCGCGAAAACAGACGGCGGTCGCGAAGTCGGAATGCAAGCGTGAGGTCCAAAGCGGCTTCGCGTCGGCGGCGGTGAAGACGCGAACCGAACGATCGGCCGAGGCGGCGGCGATCCGACGATCGTCTTTGCTCCAAGCGACGCCGAGCACCAAGTCGTCGAACACGGCGACGACGCGCGGCGGCGTTTTGCCCGATGGATCGACCAGCGCCAACTCACCGTAATCGCCGGGACTGCCGCCGCCGACGAGCAGCTGTGTGCCGGCGCGATTGAATCGTAACGCCTGAATCCGCAGCGGCAAACCGGTCAGGCGACGAATGAGTTCGCCGCTCGCGCTCCAGATCGTGACCTCATGATGTCCCGCGACGGCCAATTCGCCCGACGTCGGCGACCACGCCAAGGCATAGACCGGCACGGCATGCGCGTAGCGCTCCGGCGCGGCCGGATGCTTTCGCGGCGGCAACTGCGACTTGATCGACGCGGCCCGATCGACGCCGTCGAACTTCGCCCCGGCGGCAATCCAATTGCGTACGGTTTCGATCTCGGCCTTCGTCAGCGGATCGTCCTCTTGCGGCATCCGCGTCGCGGGATCGGCGTCGACCAAGCGGGCGAGCAACTCCGACTCTTCCGGCTTCCCCGGCGTGACGGCGACCGAGCCCGACGCTCCCGCCAGCAGCAGGTAATCGAACGTGTGCAGGCGATAGTCCCCTTCGGCCTTCTTGTCGCCATGGCAACCGGCGCAGCGCGTCGTCAAGATCGGCGCAACGTCGCGGAGGAAGCTGACGTCCGCGGCCGTGGCGTTCTGCACCGACACCGCGACGACGAGGAGGTAGATAATTCGCAGCATATTAGTGTTGAAACAAAAACTCTTGCGTGTTGAACAACGTCCACAGGAGATCACGAATCGCTTCGGCGCGATTCGGCGACTTGCTAGTGAAGGCGACGATCTTCGTGCGCTCGGCGGCGCTCGGCAATCGGGCGAACGTTGAGAGATAAACTTCGTCGCAAAGTGCTTTGTCGGCCAACGCTTCGTACTGCTTCGCTCCGGCGACCGACGCCGCTTGCGTCTGCTGGCCGTTGAGCAGGTTCAAGGCCTGATCGAGCGTCGGGTCGCTCGAACGTTCGCAGGCGCAGGCCGTCTCGCGCTTCGGCTGGCCGAACGCTTCGGCGAACTGCGACTGCTCGGGAAACGGACGTTGCGTGTGATAGGCCATTCGATACCGCAACGCTTCGATCGCCCGGCGAGTTTGTAACGCCTTCGCGTCGGTAGACTCGCGCTCTTTCACGACGGCGCTTCGCAGTTCGTCGGGCAGGCCCACGGCGTCGCCGGCTAGCAACTCGACGGCGTCGCGGCGAACGTCGAACCGTTCGAGCGGCTTGTCGTTCCATTTCGTCAGCGAGGCCCGCAGCTTTTTCGAATCGCTAGGCCACGTCAGCTTGATGAGAATCGCGTGCTCGCCGGGCGATAGCTTCAGCGTGATCTCTTTCGTCGCGACTTTGCGTTTATCTTTCAAGCCCGAGTCGTAGCGAGTCTTGCCATCGAGATCGACGCGGAACGGGGCATCGGTCGTGACGGCGAACACGGCCGAGCCGGCTTCGCGCACGTGCAGCTGGGTATAAAAATATTGCGTCGAGTTCTTCGGCATCTCGACGGTCAGGTCGCGACCGTCGATCCAGTCGGCGTGTTTAGTCCAACGGAGTGTCGGACCGGTCTCTTGGGAAAGTTTGCCTTGCGGTTCGCCCCCTGGATCGAGAACGCGCGGATCGACGTCGGCCGCGAGGTCGACGCCGACTTCGGGTGCGAACCGATCGGCGTGGGCCTCGGCGATCGACTTGGCGATGAACGGACCGACGCCGTGCCACGTGCCGTTCCAAACGGGCGTCTTCTGCAAACGTTCGTGTAGCTTCCGCTCCCACTCGGGCTGCTCATCGTGAATCGCCGTCAAGCGTGCGGTCAGTTCGTGCTCGCGGAGTTGGATCTCGTCGCCGAGTTTTTCGATTGGGGTCAGCGTGCGGCTCGCGTAGCCGATCGCGTCGCGGAGTTGCTCGCCCGTCAGACGCCGAGGTATGTAATGCGAGAACAACGTCTGATCGGCCTCGTTCCACTTCGTCGTCGCCGTGCCGAGTTGGTAGGTCCGGCTGTTGCAGATCGTCCGGACGATGTGCTTGCGGTCGAAGCCGCGGCTCTCGAAGTCGGCGGCCAGAGCGTCGAGCAACTCGGGATTCGTCGGTGGATTCGACGAGCGGAAATCGTCGACCGGGTGAACGATACCGCGGCCGAGCAGATGGGCCCAGATTCGATTCACGGCCACGCGGGCGAAGAACGGGTTCTCATGTTTCGTCAGCCATTCGATGAAGATTGCACGGCGATCGGCGTCGGGCTTGCCGACCGATTTCGAAACCGTCTCCAAGCCCCACGGGATCATCACCTTGCCGGTGCTCGGGTTCATCGCCTCGCCCTTGTCGGCCAGGGTGATCTCGTCGTTATCTTGCCGCACGCGGGTGAACACAGCGACGATGCGGTAGTAATCGTCTTGCGTCCAGCTTTCGAACGGATGATTGTGGCACTTCGCACAATTGATCCGCGAGCCCATGAAGAGTTGAGCCGTCGCTTCGGAGACGTCGTCTTGCTTGGGGATCGCTTCGAAGAAGTTCGACGGCCCGACAAGATGTGTGTCGCCGATCGACGTGAGCAGATCGCGAACATGGCGATCGTACGGCACGTTCCGCCGCCACTCGTCGAACAGCCATTCGTTGAACAGCGCGGCTCGGCCTTCCAGGATTCGTTGTCCGTCGGTCTTCATCAACTCGGCGTCGAGCATTTGCGGGCTGATGCGATACAGGTCCGCTTCTTTTTGGGCCCAGTAGCGCGCGAACTCCTCGGTGGCGATCAACTCGTCGATCAGCGCGGCTCGCTTGTTCTGCGCGGCGTCGGCGAGGAACGAACGAACGCGCTCGGCCGTCGGCGGCAGGCCGGTCAGATCGAGATACAGCCGACGGACGAAGACGGCATCGTCGCAGACTTCGCCTGGGATGAATTGCAGCTGCTTGAGCTTGGCATGGACGAAGCGATCGACGTAATTTTCTTGCGGCGGATCGGTCCAGGCGGCGGCGAACCCTTGGACCGGCTGAATGACGGTGAAGTAAACCGACTGCACGAAGTCGAGATAGCGGACCGTCACGGCAGCCAAACCTCGTCCGCGACCGGTGACCAAGCCGTCGGCATCGGCCGCGGCGATCTCCTTGTTCGAACTGTCGTACGTGGCCAAGCGCGTAACGTCGCGGGTCGTGTCGTCGCTGAAGCGGGCGACGACGCGGAGTTGCTGACGCAAGTGGGGCGCGACGATCGTGCGGCTCGGTCCCGGCGCGACGACGATGCCGACGCAGTGCGGCGTCTTAGCGGGATCGAGTCGCGCCCCTTCGGCGATCCAATCGCGGAGCACGCGATAGGCGACGTCCGCGGGGCGCAACCGTTTGCCACCGACGTGCGTCACGCGGAGCAGCGGCTTCTTGAGTAGCAAGCTCTCCTCGGGCGCGAGTGGTTCGACCCGTCGCGCGAGGCCGCCGGTTGTGAGCGACTCAGCATCGATCGACGGCTTGTACGCCAACATCGACAGCGCGAAGCCTCCCTTCCCTTCCGGCGCACCGTGGCACGAACCGGCATTGCAGCTCTGCTTCGTCAACGCGGGAAGGACTTCCGAGTGGAACCGAATAGGATCGCTTTGATTGACGTTCGTCGTCGTGACGGCGACGTTTTGCGTGTGTCGGCCGACGCGGACTTCGAGCATCGTTTGACCATTGCTCTTGGCGGCGACGCGCCCTGACTCGACCGCGACGAACTGCGGATCGAGGGGGCGAAACTCGGCGACGTGCGTGAGATCGCGCGTTGCCCCGGCCGCGTCGTAGCCGGTGACGAGGAGTTGCACGGTTTCGCGCGCGGCGCGGAGGTCAATTAGCGCCGGCGTGACTTCGATCCGCGCGATGCCGAGCGTGGGATCATTGTTCGTCTCCGCGTCGGCGCGAGAAATCGCAAGCGAGAAGACGACGAGGCACGGTAAGATTAAGAATCGTTGCATCATGGCTTACAACAAATCCGGGATGGGGTTGCCTTTGCGGGCGAGCATGATCGGGCGATTCGCCGGCGTGTAGATCGGCTGGTGACGATCGAGGCCGAGCTTTTCATAGATCGTCGCGGCGTAATCGTCGATCGTATAGGCGTTCGAACTGGCGATGTATCCGCCGTCCTTGTCGGACTCGCCGATCACCTGGCCGCCGCGAACTCCGGCCCCTGCGAAGGCGTACGAGAAGGCGTGGACCCAATGGTCGCGCCCCTGCGCTTTGTTGACCTTCGGCGTCCGCCCGAACTCGGTGACGAAACAGACGAGCGTGTCGGCCAGCAGACCGCGTTCGCTCAGATCGTCGAGCAGCGCGGCGAGCGCTTGGTCGGTCGAGCCCATCATCGGCCACGTCGCGATGCCGAACCGTCCGCTCCCTGCGCCGGTCGCGCCTGGCTTGTTCGTGTTGTCGGTCGAGTAGATGTGATCGTGATGATCCCAATTCATGTTGCCGCCGCCGGGATAGCCGGCTGGCTTGCCGTCGCGCCATGAGCTTGACGGCTCGCGACAATCGACCGTCACATAGCGAACGCCCGACTCGATCAGTTTGCGACCGAGCAAGTAGCATTGCCCCCGATGCCCGGTGCCGTACTTTTCGCGGAGCGCCTGCGGTTCGCTCTGCAGATCAAACGCCTGCCGCGTCGCCGGGTTGGTGAGCATGTCCTCGGCCTGAGCCCGCAGCGAGCCGAGAGCCTGGATGTCTTTCACTCGCTCGCCGCCGGGAATGCCGACGTCGAGATTGCTCAAGAGATCGGTCCGATCGCGAAAGCGGCCGGCGTCGATATTGCCGATGAGCCCGAGGTTGGGAACGGTCCAACTCGGATCGCACGGGTTGCCGCCGGTGCGAAACACTTTATGTGCGGGTGGCAAGAAGCCGACCGTCGAGTTGTACGCCTGCTCGCTGCCGCCGGGGACCATGATGTTGCTCGGCAAGTAACCTGCCTTGCTGCCGCAGAGCAACGACACGACGGAGCTGATGTCGGGCATTTCTTCCGGCCCGCCGGGCGCTTCGCCGGAGAAGACGTACTGCGAACCTTTGGGATGCGAGTTGCCGATGCCGGGCGTCGGCTGGATCATCGAGCGAACGATCGCGAGCTTGTCCAGGTGCCGCGACGTTTGTTGGAGCAAATCGGTTACGAAGATGCCGGGAACGTTCGTCGCGATCGGCTTGAACGGACTGCGATGTTCGGCGGCCGCCTCGGGCTTGGGGTCCCAGGTGTCGATGTGCGACAAGCCCCCTTGTTCGAAGAGGACGAGCACGCGTTGGGCTTTGGCCGTCGACTTCGCCGCGGCGAGCACGGGACCGAAACCGGCCAGCGACGAGAGTCCGCAGACGCCGAGTTGCAGCACGCTACGGCGCGTCGGAAG
>CAMCTH010000186.1 GCA_945877965.1 Planctomicrobium piriforme
AGGCCGGCCGCTTCGATCTGGGCGAGGATGAAACGGTCGAGGTCTGATCGGGGCCAGGCGGCGTCGCGAACCGTCGGCGGCGTCGGCTTGCGGACCGGTTGAAACGACCAGTGGTCGGACTTCGCGACGGCCGACGGCTTGAGCACGACGTTCGGCAGCGTCGAAGTGCGGATCGCAGGGGCCGGAGCGGGGCCGCCCATGCTCGACGGTGCGGACATTCCGGTTGCGGGGGCATTCATCTGCGACGGTGCGGACACTCGACCGGGCGATGTCGGCTTATTTACCGGCGGTTTGCCGAGCGATGATCGCAGGTCGTCCGCGTCGCGTTGCAAGGCTTCGAGCGCCTTAAACAACGGATCGTTCGGGTCGAGTTGACCGGCGGCACCGGCGGCGCTCGGCTTGCCGGTCGGTTCATCGCCGGTCGTAGCGTTGCTTGCGCTGAACGAGGCCGCAGCGACGACGAGCAGGAGCAGTGTGCAGGAGTAGCGATTCACGATCGGCGCGCGGGACATGACAGAACCTCGCCAGGAAGCGGTCGAAGAAGAAGACTCCCCGCCGTCGACATGCGTTGCCGACGGCGGGGAGATCGAATCAGATAGGCCGGCGACTTACTTGTCGCCTTCCTTCTTGGGAGCGGCGCCGTCGCGCTCGCCGGTCCGCGGAGCCCCTTCGCCGTCACGCGGGCCGGTGCGGGGAGCGCCTTCACCGTCGCGAGCGCCGGTGCGCGGCTTCTCGCCGTCGCGGGGACCGGTACGCGGAGCACCGTCGCCTTCACGAGCGCCGGTCCGCGGGGCTCCTTCGCCGACGTTGCTCCGAGCCGGCACGGACCCGTCGCGCGTTTGCACGATCTGGCGGAGTTCGGCCAATTCCTTTTGCATCTGCACGATCATTTGGAACAACGCTGCTTCGCGCGGGGTTTGCGGTTGGAAGTTCGCGAGCGGGTTCGGTGTGCGAGCGTTCTCGCCGCCGGTTCGCGGGGCTCCTTCTCGAGCACCGGTGCGCGGGACATCGCCTTCCCGCGCTCCCGTGCGGGGTGCATCTCCCTCGCGGGCTCCGGTTCGCGGCTGATCGCCTTCGCGAGCACCGGCGCGCGGGGCCCCTTCGCGTTCGTCGGCCAAGGCAAGTTGGGCATCGAAGAAGTTAAAGCTCGGCGCGGCGGCCGGCATGCTCGCTTCGAGCACGATGCCGCCGGGGCCGGAACCATTCGAGGCGGCGGGCGACGGGCGGCGGCCCCCTTCGACCAGCACGAGGCCGGTGAGCGTGACGGAACAGACGAGGATTTTAGTTGCGGTCAGCGACATGATTTTCCAACTCCCTTGGGCAAGATGCAGAGCGTTTTGTGAGACATAACCTAGCGAACTGAGACCGACGGCGTGTTGCATGCCCGCCTGCACGGTCGCAGCAATGAGGGAAGGAGCGACCGCGGGACTCGCCGCTTGCGCCGCCGAAGGAGTGAGCATCGTCAGGGCCGCAAAGCCGAGTGCGAGCGGCACGCGTCGCCGCAGCAAACGCTGCCGCAACTCTTGCCGTCCTCGTTCGAGGCGACCTTTGACCGAACCGACCGACCAGCCGAGTTGACGCGCCGCGACTTCGAGAGTTTTTCCCTCGACGCAGCAGAGATACAACGGCAGGCGGAAACGTTCGGGGAGACGATTCAATTCCTCGTCGACGATCGAGGCGTCGTGTTCGGACGCGATCTGGGCCGACGATTGGGGAGCAAGCATTTCGAGACCCTCGGTCGATTGTTCGCGCCGCCGCATGCGGTCGGCGCGAGCACGGATCGCCGTACGAAACGCCGTCTTATGCAACCACGCCGGCAACGAGCCGCCGCAGCGCAACGCATCTGCCTTGCGAGCCAGAATCAGGAACACGGCCTGGAACGCATCTTCGGCATCGTGCTGCCACCCCAGCACTCGCCGACACACGCCCATCACCACGCCGCTGTGCCGTTCGACCAACAAGGCAAAGGCTCGGTCGTCGCGCTCGATAACGAACTTGCGGAGCAACTCCTCGTCGGAGGTGCTCGCAGTCGCATCGCCCGAGGGAAGGGGTTCGCCCGCAGACGACGAATCGCCGGCGAACGGTTCCGCTCGTTTGCGCCACAACCAACGTTTCATCGACGTATGCCTTTCCATCACCTAGATAGAGGCGACCTGCCCGGCGAACGGCACGGAAAATCTCGAAAAGTTTTGGAAAGCCCGGGTAGAAGGGACTGGGAGTGCCCCGATTCTAACCGCGACAGGCCGCGGATTGCCGGCAAATTGAGGGGCGAATGGCCCGAAGCCGGCGACGAGCGTAAGATAGCAGCCGCCCGCTTCGATCCGGAATGCCGCCTCGGCCCGATCCCGGCCGGCCCGCACCCCCGCCCCGCTCTTCCCGCCACTTTCTCAAGTAACACTTCTTGGGTAACACGATGTCGTACTTCCTGCCCGCGTCGGTTCGTGTCGCTTTCCTAGTCCTCTTCGCTGCCTCGATCTGGCTCGCTCCGCCTTATGCGGCTCGGGCCGAAGATCAGCCGGTGTCGATCCTGGCGGCCAAGATCGGCGGGCATATCCATCCGTCAATCTGCTGCACCAAGGACGGCACGCTGGTCGTCGTCTACAAGCTCGGCACCGTCCTGTTGCGCTCCCGCTCCACTGACGGCGGCGCGACCTGGGAGAAGCCGGAGCCGATTCCGACGTCGGCCAAACGACCCGACGTGATTCGCGAAGTCAAAGTCTTCGAGGTCTATCCCGGCACCGCCGACGTGCTGCCCGACGATCGCATCCTGGTGACCTGGAACTACATCGCCGACGACAAGAAGAACGACGGCTACTATGAGCGGGCCCTGCTCTACACCCTGAGCAGCGATCAGGGGCGAACGTGGAGCGAACAAGCGTTGATCGGTCCCGTCGACGGGAAGCATCTCGGCGCGGTGCGACATAACGTGTTGTCTTGGAGCGACGGTCGGTGGCTGCTGCCGCTGCGCGTCGGACCGCCGCGGCTGTTCTCTCCGCAGAGCGGTGAGACGACCGTGTTCCCGCTCGTCGGTCCCGACGGCAAGCAGCATTCGTTCCAACAAATCGTCCGCACGGCCAAGGGGACGCTGCTCGCCATGGGCCCCGCCTTCTTGCGTTCGACGGACGAAGGCCGCACGTGGCAGGCCGTCGAAAACTTTCCGGCCAAGCCCGACGGCGACAGTGCCGAAGGACGATACCTGACGACGCTTCGCGACGGCGGCGTCTTGGTGACCTGGGGCATCGGCAACGACAACCTTGGACTCCGTTACAACTACTCTGCCGACGACGGCGTGACGTGGAACCCACAGACCGTCACACTGCTCCCCGAGACGAACGTCATCGCGAGGTATTACTCGGCGCGGACCGTGCAGGTCGACGATCGTCACATCGGCTCGGTCTACATGAACCGCGACGGCGTTCACTTTTTGAAGGTGAATCTCGACCGCCTCACGAAGTAACGGCTCGTCGTCGCGCAAAAATCGGCTAGACTAACCCGCTTCGCAACGTTCGTCTTCATCAACGAAAACGACGAAAAAATTCAACTGGAGTACGCCCGCATGGTTACCGTCGGCATGAATTATCATGTGATCGAAGGAAAGCAAAAAGAGTTCGAAGACAAGTTCGCCGCCGTCATGGGGGCTTTGAAAGCCGCCGCCGGTCACACCAGCTCGACCTTGTGGAAAGACGTCACCGACGACGCTTCGTACCTCATCACCAGCGAATGGTCGGAAGAGCAAGCGTTCCACGACTTCATCCGCAGCCAAGCCTTCAAAGACGTGACGACCTGGGGCAAAGAACAAATCCTGTCGGGCCGCCCGCAACACAAGATCTACAAGCACTAAGAGACGAACTCGGCCCCTCGCTCGCGTTGTCTCAAGTAGACGGAAGTATCAAATCCGCGGGCGCGGCATGCGCGGGCGGATTTCTTCTTGCGCTTCCGGCGGGATGCCGGTCGTGCAATCGTCGGCCAGCATCGCGCCGCGCGACCAGAGCGTCCGCTCGACCATCACTCGCAGCACGGCTTCCAACGCCCGTTGTGCGTCGGTGCTTTCGAGCGCGCCGATCGCGCGGGCGACGGCTTCGAGCGTGCAGAGACTGTGCGGGCCGGCCTGGGCTCGCAGTCGATACTCCGACGGCGGTCCCGGCGGCAGTTTGACGTGCGGAATGCCGACGAACGCCGGATCGCGACGGACGAACTTCCGCGTCCGCACCCAACTGCCGTCCGGCACGATCAGCGTCGCCGGGCCCGAGAGGTTCGCGACGAATTCAGGGTTCAACTCGGCCGCATGCGCGCTGGGATACAGCAAGAACGAGGGGCGACCCTCGGCGACGAAGCCGTCCGTCGACATCGGCTGATTCAGCCGGCCGCGAATGCGGAGCTCGCAGTTGGTTAGCGCCTTCGTCGTCAGTCGGGCGGTGTTCGACGTGAGCACCTCTTCGGCCGTGTGCATCAGCAGGATCACGCGCGTCTGCAATTCGAGCCGCGGAATGTGCGCGCAGAAGCAGAGCGGCTTGCGAATCTCGCAGCCCGGACAACGGTGCTCCGCCAGAATCCGTCGCATCGACGTTACGCTCGTTCGAAATAGGGAGAGGCGGCGGAATGGAACCGTCGAACGAAATCAGCCCCGCGGCAGGCAGTGCCGGCATCGTTCGACGGCGGAATCGTTTGGTTGAACTTTTCTCAGGCCGAATTGCCCGGCCCGAATAGCCGATAAAGTCGAGGATGATTCACGGACCCGGTCCTTAGGCTGCCCCTGCTTGCAGCGCGGCGGTCGCGTGGCACAGGCCATGAGTTCCACGATTGTAAGTGCGCGAAGAGTTCTTGGGAATCGACATCAAGGAGTGCGGCATGGTGAAACGTAACGTGAACGGACGGAAGTCGAACGGCACCGCGGGAATCGCCGTCATCGAAGACGCGGACGAACAAGACGCGGTCGTCGACGAAGTGGAAACCCCGCATAACGTCGAAGCAACCGCCGCTCCGAAGCGCGAGAAGAAGCCGAAGGTCGAAGTTCAAGCCGAAGGGAACTTCGGCGTCGCCGACGTCCGCAAGGCGGCCGCGTTCGTCAACTCGATCGGCGGGTTAGACAAAGCGATCGCGCTGTTGCAGATCCTCAAGGTCGCTAAAGAAGTCCAGTAGTCGATCCGCAGGTCGGCGCAGCCGAGCATTCGTTAAAATTTGCATTGCATCGCCCGGCTGCGCCGTCCCGATCGCGCAACATAATTAGGAGCCGCCCATGGCTTTCTCCGCCAAGTTGGAAGGGGACGAACTTGTGATTCGCGTCCCGATGAACTCGAAGCCCGAGCGGTCGACAAGCGGCAAGACGCTGGTCGTCGCCTCGACGCACGGCAACAAAGAGACCGACATCGTCGTGCAAGGGAAGAAGGTTGTCATCGGCGTGAACGCCTACATTCCCAAGTAGCATGCCGTTCCGCAGTAGCGTGTGCCGCAATCACTTCGCCTTGGCGAGCCAGCGATCGAGTTGATTCGCGAACGCTTGCTTTTCGCGCGGGCCGAAACCGGCGGGGCCTCCCATGATTTTGCCCTCACCGCGAAAGCCGTCGAGCAAGTTACGCACGGCGACGCGCTCGCCGACGTTGGCATCGCTGTAGAGTTCGCCGCGCGGGTCGAGCGCTTGCCCTCCCTTGGCGACGACGTCGGCCGCCAGTGGAATGTCGGCCGTGATGACGAGATCGCCCGGCGCAACCAGTTCGACGATCCGCCGATCGGCGATGTTCATTCCGGAGGGGACGAGAATGGCGTCGATGAAATCGGATTTCGGAATCCGAATCGACTGGTTCGCCACGATCGTCATCTTCATCTTCCGTCGCTCCGCGGCGCGAAAGAGCATCTCCTTAATCACGCCCGGGCAAGCGTCGCCATCGATCCAAATCTGCATCGTCGAAATCCGCGGCGGTGAAAGATCGTCTCGCTTGAATTATCGAGGCGTGTGTGAATCGGTCGAGTCCTGATTGAGTCCGCGAAGCCTTGAAAGTCGCGACGCAGGACGTTTTTACCTCGATCCCCAAACACTACGAACCGGAATTTTGCCTGCTTTCTTGCAGCGTCAGGCGGCGTGTGCCGGGGTTGTGAATACCCTAGATATGCGGCGTAAAAGTCACCCGAAGCCGATTTGGCGACAAGAGGGCGGCATTTAATTCGACAAATGCCGCGGACCGATAGCCCTCTTTTGGGAGAAACCTGCTATAGTTCTAGCGGTCGGTTCTGACGACATGATTTTGTAGCTCGGTTAGCTCACCTCTTTCCGCGGCTCCTGTTCTTGCCTCTACCACCTGGCGGATCGCCACTTGCGGTCCCTTTCGACGCGGCCCCGGAAGCATGTTCGGGTCGCATGCAGGAGTTTGATTTCGATGGGAAAGAGATTGTACGTAGGGAACTTGGCTTACAGCGTGACGAACGAAAGTTTGGAACAACTGTTCGCGGAGTTCGGCACGGTGGTGAGCGCGCAGGTCATCCAAGATCGTGACACGGGCCGCAGCAAAGGTTTCGGCTTTGTCGAAATGCAAGACGACAACGCCGGCCAAAAGGCCATCAGCGCTCTGAACGACAAAGAGCATGACGGTCGTCCGCTGACGGTCAACGAAGCCAAGCCGCGTGAAGGCGGCGGTGGCGGCGGCGGCGGCGGTCGTGGCTACGGCGGTGGCGGCGGCGGCGGAAGCCGTGGCGGCTACGGTGGTGGCGGCGGTGGCGGCGGCGGTGGCCGTCGTTACTAACTTCGCAAAACGATAAGTTAGCAATCCAGACCGGAGAGACGTTTCACGACGTTCTCTCCGGTCTTTTTTTATGCGCTGCCGCCAACCTGTGCCGTAACCGCACCGTTCGAGCGCCACTCAATAATTCCGAGGAAAATGCAGCCGCGAAGTGGAAAACCGTAGCTCGCCGTATTCCTTCGTTTGAGGGGGTGGCTATACTCGAAAGTCACTTGCGTTTCAGTAATCTGAGCACACGCGGCCATGGCGGTTCTCTCGCTCGACCAGTTCAGCAAGGCCATCGTCGCCGCCGGCTTGACGACGGCCGACGACATCAAAGCGATTTGGGGCGGCTGGCCCGCCGCTGAACGACCGAAAGACGCCGCCGCTTTTGCGCAGCGCCTCGTCGAGTTGAAGAAGTTCAATGAGTTCCAAGCGAAGGAGCTCCTCGAAGGGCGCGGGGCTCGGCTTGTGATGGGGGACTACGCCCTGCTCGCCAAGATCGGCGAAGGGGGGATGGGCCAGGTCTTCAAGGCGCAGCATCGGCGGATGAATCGCGTCGTCGCGCTCAAAGTGATGTCGGCCGCCGCGATGAAAGACGAAGCGGCGATCAAACGCTTCCAACGCGAAGTCCACGCCGCCGCGCGACTCGAGCATCCGAACATCGTCACGGCGTACGACTCGGGCGAGGCCGGCAACGTCAAGTATCTCGTCATGCAGTTCGTCGACGGCGGCGATCTTTCCGATCTCGTCAAGAAGAACGGCCCGCTGCCGATCGAACGCGCGGCGAATTACGTCCTGCAAACCGCGCGCGGACTCGCTTTCGCCCACGGCGAAGGGGTGATCCATCGCGACATCAAGCCCGCCAACTTGCTGTTGGACAAGAAAGGAATCGTCAAGATTCTCGACATGGGCTTGGCCCGCATCGAGAACGGCGACGACGGTCTAACGGCGACCGAGCAGGTGATGGGGACAGTCGACTACATGAGTCCCGAGCAGGCCAGCAATACCAAGACGGCCGACGCCCGGAGCGACATCTATTCGCTGGGCTGCACGCTCTGGTTCTTGCTCACGGGCAAGAAGGCGTACGACGGCGACTCGATGATCATGCGGTTGATGGCGCATCGCGATGCGCCGCTCCCCTCGCTGGTCAAAACGCGCGACGACGTGCCGTGGGCGCTGGAACAAGCGTTCCACAAGATGATCGCCAAGCGGGCCGACGATCGCTTCCAGTCGATGGACGAAGTCGTCGCCGCGCTCGAGCCGTTCGCGGGCGGCGGCACCGGTTCTTCCTCCGGCGGTATGGGGTCGTCGATCGGGCACGGCGGCACGGTAATCGCATCTAAACCGTCGGCAGTATTTCCAGCTCCTTGAAAGAATCAAGGGGGTCTTGCATGAGTTCCTTCGTGGAGCACGCACTCACGGAGGTTTTTTTATGTCCGAGCGCTTGGTTGC
>CAMCTH010000187.1 GCA_945877965.1 Planctomicrobium piriforme
CGCGAGCTCGGGCCGCCGCGGTCGATGTGCGGTTCGTCTGCGGCGACGCGACGAAGCTCGACGACGTTGCGGGGCCGTTCGACTTGGTCTTCGATCGAGCGTGCTATCACTGCGTCCGGCGGGCCGGGCAACTGAGCGACTATGTGAAGACCGTCGAGCGGCTAACGCGGCCCGGCGCGCGGCTGTTTATTCTCGCCGGCAATCCCGATGCGGGTGAGGCGGGCGGTCCGCCGAAGGTGCGGGGCGCGGAACTCGTCGGCGACTTCGAACGGTCGTTTCGCCTGGAGCGACTGACCGCGTTCCGCTTTGAAGACGCCGCGGGGGTCGCCGGGCCGCTGGGCTGGAGTGCGATGTTTGTGCGGCGATGAGCGAGAACGTTGCGAAACCTTCGCCGAGCGGCGGTGTTTGTGAGGAACGGGAAGCGGGGGCTGCGACTGGTCTCGCCGGCAGGCCTGACTTAGACTGACGTTAGCCCAACAGACAGACACCACGAATGCGAATCGGACCGCCCCTTTCCCTAGCGATACGGGTATTAGCTTGGCAGTCGGCGAATCGTCGGCCCAGAACTACGAACTGCGCGATCCGGACGTCCGGCTCATGCTGGCGGTGCGCGATGACGACGCGGCGGCGTTCGAAGAGTTGATGCTGCGCTATCAATCGCGGTTGGTCACGGTGCTGGAGCACTTAGTCGGCAATCGCGATACGGCCGAAGACGTGGCGCAAGAAGTCTTCCTGCGGGTCTATCGGTCGCGCAAAAAATACGTGCCGGGCTCGAAGTTTTCGACGTGGCTGTTCACGATCGCCAACAACGCGGCGTCGAATGCACGGCGAAGTCGGGCCCGTCGCAAGGAGCGAAACCTCACTCCCGCCGTCGACGACACCGGCGCGTGGGGCGGAGCTTCGCTGGAACAGATGGCGCAAGAGAAGAGCGCGTTCATGCCGACGCGACGGTTGGACAAGACCGAGATGCGCGACGTCGTTCGGCAGGCGATGGAAACGTTGAACGAACGGCAACGCCTGGCGGTCCTGCTCTGCAAATTCGAAAACATGAGCTACCTCGAGATCGCCGAAACGATGCAGATGTCGCCGCAGGCGATCAAGTCGCTCCTGTCGCGAGCGCGCGAGAATTTGCGCGTGGCGCTCGAGCCGTATTTGGAGCATGGATCGACGCCGGCGAAAACGGCGGCCGTTACCGACGAGGATGACGAAGCCGCGGGAGTCGACGCATGAGCGTTCCCAGCGAAGCCGATCGCACTGAGATGTTGGAGCGGCTGACCGCTTATCTCGACGGCGAACTCGACGCCGCGGACGCGAGCGAGGTCGAGCGGCGACTGTCGGCCGAACCGACTTGGGCCGCCGAGTTGCAGCGGTTGCAACGAGCGTGGGATCTGCTCGATCGCTTGCCGCGGGCCGAGGTCGGCGCGAACTTTACGCACACGACGGTCGAGATGATCGCCGTCGAAGCCGAGGCCGAGCTTGTTGCGGTGCAGCACCGACCGGCCCGGCGGCGCGGGCTCGATTGGGTCCTGCTGCTCGGCGGAGCCGTCGCGGCGGCAGGGGCCGGTTTCATTGTGATCGACAAACTTCGCCCGCCTCGCGACGAGGAACTGTTTCGCGCGTTGCCCGTGCTGCGAAATTTAGACCTCTATGCCCGGACCGAGACCGGCGAGTCGGCCGAGTTTGTGAAGCTGCTCCGCGACGAGCGTCCCCTGAGCGGGCCGAAAAAGCCATGAGCCCTGAACCGAACTTCACGGTGATCGAAGCGGCGACGCCGACGTTGTTCGAGCGCGAAGAGGCGTTGGACGAACCGCCGCGCGGCGGTTGGCGAATCGGACTAATGATTCTCATCGCGGTTGCGCTGCCGATGGAGATTGCCTGGTTGGTGAAGCGGAGCGATCCGTGGCAGGCCGAACGTCGTGAAGTTGCGGCCCTGAGCGAGGCCGACCGCGCGGAGTTAGCGGCGAAGTGGGACCGTTATCAAAAGCTGACGCCCGACGAACAGCGACGGTTGCAAGCGTTGCATCAGGCGATCGAAAACGACGACGATCCGGAATCGTTGCGAACGGCGCTGGCCGACTACGAAAAATTCAAATCGACGTTGTCGCCCCCGCAAAGTGCGGCGCTCGTCGGACTCTCGCCGCCGGAACGGATCGCCAAGCTCCGCGGTTTGGCGGCCGAGCAATCGACGGTCGCCTCGAAGGCGCTCTCGCCGGCGGATGCGAAGACGTTGATCGCTTGGTTGGAAGCGCAAGTTGATCGTAATCAAGATCGGCTCCTCGCCGGGTTGCCGCAGCCGGCGAAGCAGCGGTTCGAATCACTCGGTCGACGCGAGAAGAATGTGGCATTGATCTTGGCGGCGCTCGCCTATCGCGGTGCGGGCGGTCCGAAGTTGGAACACATTTCGCTTGAGGCACTCGTCGAGTTGCGCGCGAAGATTTCGCCCGACGCTCAGCGAGTTTGGGATGCCGCGTCGTCGATCGAAGAGAAGAAGCTGTTGCTGGCGGATTGGATTCGCCAAGCGGCGGCGAGGGCCTATGGAGCTCGCGAGGGGATGCCGTTGGCGGCTCGGATCGGCGAAGTCGAGTTACAGCAGTTCTTCGAAAAAGAACTTTCGGAATCGGAGCGGGCGCGATTCATGGCGTTGCCACGCGAAGAGATGGGGGCACAACTGAAGCGCGAGTATCTGCGCCGGAAAGGACTCTGGAAGGAACCGCCGGGGAACGAGCCGCCGAACGGCTTCCGCCCGCCGAATAAGCAGCCGGCCGGACCGCGTCCGCCGGGAGTGCTGAACGACGTCCGTCCGCCGCAGTCAGGTGAAAAGTCGGGGGGGGATCGTCGGCCGTTTGGGACCGGCGGCGAGCCGCGTCGACCTGATGCTAAACCGCCTGCGGGGAAGCCGAACGAAAACGGCCCGTCGTCGAAGCCTCGCTCCGACGACGGGCCGGTAAAGAAACCGCCGGTCGACAAAAAATCTTCGACCTAGCGTTCGCTTAAACCAACTTCTCGGGCACCGTGAACCCAGCCCGCGGAGCGCGAGTCAGCAGGGCATTCGCTTCGTCCGAGTTGGTGAACTTTTCGGTCGCGGCGTCGAACGTCAGCGTCTTGCCGAGGCGGTATTGCATGTCGTCCAGCTTCAGGCCGTTGCCTTGGCCGAGGTGCTCTTCCAGGCGGGCAAACGTTTCGAGCGCCACCGCGTCGTCGCCCAACGCCTTGGTCTTGGCGTTGAACGGCACTTGCTCACCGAGGCGATACGAGATGTTCGACAGATGGCACGGCACGCTGCTGAGGTGACCTTCCAAGACGTCGGCATGCAGTTCTTCGCGCTTCCGGCTGCGGACGCAATCGACGAAGTTGCGAAAGTGGTTCCCTTCGTACTGCTCGGCCACTTCGCCTTGGAGCGACGGTAGCTTTTCGGGCTTATCGCTTCCCTTGCGGTACAGCTTGCCCCCTTCGGCGATCGTCGTGCCGTCGGCGAAGTGGAGCGTGTTGCCGACCTTGTTGCCGTAGTAGTCGCCGGTCGAGAGGCCGCGGACTTCGAACACCAGCTTGCAGTCGCCGTAGTCGAGGACCGACATCTGCGTGTTCGGCGTTTGGCCTTGGTCGGTGTACCCGAATCGGCCGCCGAGGCTGACGACGCTCTTCGGCAGTACGCCGTTGGGCATCATCCAGCGAGCGACGTCGAACTGGTGCACGCCTTGGTTACCGATGTCGCCGTTGCCGAAATCCCAGAACCAGTGCCAGTTGTAATGCACCAAGTTGCCGTGATGCGGTTGTTCCGGAGCCGGGCCGAGCCAGAGGTTGAAATCGATTTCGGCCGGCGCGGCGGTCACCGGCTTCTCGCCGATGCTCTTCCGTGGCTTGTAGCAGAGGCCGCGCGAGACGACGAGCTGCCCGAACTGGCCCGTTTTGACTGCGGCCGCGATTTGGGCCCAGGTCTTCGACGAGCGGCGCTGCGTGCCGTGTTGCACGATGCGATCGTACTTACGCGCGGCGTCGACGGCGACCCGGCCTTCGTGCACCGTGTGGCTCAGCGGCTTTTCGCAGTACACGTCCTTGCCGGCCTGGCAGGCCCAAATCGTCATCAGGCAGTGCCAGTGGTTCGGCGTGGCGATCGACACGGCGTCGATGTTCTTATCTTCAAGCACCTTGCGAATGTCTTGCGCCGTCTGCGGTGCCGCGCCGCCTTTTTTCTCTGCGATGGACGACAAGTGCTTGGCGTAGGTCCGCGTGTCGGGATCGACGAGGCAGACGATATCGACGTCGCTCATGCCGTTGTAGGCACCAACGTGCGCCGAGCCGCGACCGTTTAAACCGGCGCAGGCGATGCGGACCCGATCGTTGGCCCCGATCACCCGGCCCGACGACTTCGTGCCGCTGATGGTGAAGAGCGCGCCGAAGGCGGCCGAGGTTTGCAAGAACTGACGACGATTCGAACCGGAACGACGGGCCATGACGATTCTCCGCGGGGAGTCGAGGCAAATAACGAGTTAGGTGAGGCGAACGGCGACCGACGGGCTTTCGATTAGCATAACTGTCGGAGCCGCGCGAGGCCAGTTTTTCCCCAGTCCGGACTAAAATCCGGCTAGCGATTGTCGGAATCGGTATCATACGGAAAAATACCGCAGCTTAAATTCACACGGAGTACGAACTATGCATCCGACGAAGATTGATTTGTCGCTGGAGAAGCGGACGGCGCTGGTGAAGTTGCTCAACGATCGGCTGGCCGATCTGATCGACCTGCAACTGCAAGCGAAGCAGGCGCATTGGAATGTGAAGGGGCCGAACTTCATTGCCTTGCACGAACTGTTCGACGGCGTGTCGGGCGAGATCCTGCCGTACATCGACGACACGGCCGAGCGGATCGTGACCCTCGGCGGCACGGCCGACGGCACGCTCGGCGGCATCGCGAAGCGAACGAAGTTGGCTCCGTACCCGCTTGCGGCCGTCGCCGGCAAAGAGCACGTCGAAGCGTTGTCGAGCGCCTTGGCTGCGGCGGCGAAGCTGATCCGCGCGGCAATCGATCAATCGACCGAGCTGGGGGATGCCGACACAGCCGACTTGTTTACCGGCGTCTCGCGCGGACTCGACAAGCAACTTTGGTTCGTCGAAGCGCATCTGCAGGCGGATCGGTAAGTGGTCAGTTGCCAGTGGTCCGTTGCCAGTGGCAGGAAAGACAATCATCACTTCCGGCCGGCAACTGACAACCGACCACTGGCAACTCTTGACCGATGCCCACGCCGCACATTTTGTACGACGACGGACCGCTGTTCGCCGTTTGGAAACCGTCGGGCTTGGCAACCCAGGCTCCGGCCGAGTTTCCGAGTTTAGAAGCGCAGATGAAGGACTGGCTTCGCGCCCGCGAGCAGAAGACGGGGAACGTCTATCTCGGGGTGCCGCATCGTTTGGATCGTCCCGTGTCGGGCGTGATTTTGTTCACGCGTCACGTGCGGGCTGCGCGAAAAGTGGCTCTGCAGTTCGAACGACGCACGGTGCGGAAAACGTATTGGGCATGCGTTGCCGGTAAGCTCGATGCCCCGACCGGCACCTGGACCGACCATCTGCGCAAGGTCTATGGCAAGCCGCACACGGAAGTCGTCGCGGCCGACGCTCCCCTGGCACAGATCGCCGTGCTCCACTATCGGACGCTCGGCGAGTGTGAACGTGGAACGTGGATCGAAATCGAACTCGAAACCGGCCGCACGCATCAGATTCGGATCCAAGCGGCGTCGCGGGGCCACGCCGTCGTCGGCGATGCGTTCTACGGCGCAACGACGACGTTCGGCTCGTCCGACTTGGAAGAACGCGAACGGCCCATCGCGCTGCATGCCCGCTCGATTGCACTGCGGCACCCGATGACCGATGCACCGGTCGAAGTCATCGCCCCGCTGCCGCAAGCGTGGCGCGAGTTGGGGCTGCCGCTCGCGGAGAGTGAGTATCTCGCGATCTAGCTGTGGGTGTACACCCGCAGCTAACTTGATTGCTACTCGCGCTCGCGTCGCCACACCAGTTGCTCTTCACGCGAGCGATCGGTGCGACGCAATTCGACGATCCCGTAGTAGGTGCTGCCGATCAAAACCGCGAACAAGATGCTGAATCCGAACACGCCCGCATGGTTGGGATGTGATTCCATCGCGGCCAGCGTGTCGCGAAAGACCGTCCCGGGATGCGTCAGCAAGTTCCAACTATTGAGTCGCACGAAGCGGCCGAGATAGACGCCGACGCCGCAGAGCACGATCGCGATGACGGCGACGGCCCGGCCCGCGTCGGGACCAGAACGGATGGCGACAACCGTCTGCATCAGATGCAGCGACGTGACGGCCAGCAACATGCCGCACAAGGTGAACGACGTCAGCAAGATGATGCTATACCAGAGCTGGTTTTGCCAATGGGTGAGGTAGAGCCAGTCGGTGATCAGATACGGTGCGTTCGGAAAGAACAGCAGCCACCAGACGGCGACGAAGCGGAACAGCCACGGTCGCTCGGGCAATTGCTGATGCAACGTGACGGCGACGAGAGCGAGCAGGTACGGCACCCAGGCGAGAAACAAATTCAGATGCAGCCGCGGTCCGTTCCACGCGCCGATCAGCGTCGGCCAAAGGCCGTAAAACGCCATCGCCGTTAGGCTCATAACCAGCAAGGGGAAGAACAATCGCGAACGAAGCCAACGGAGCATAAGAAAGTGGGCAGTAGGCAGAGGGCGGTTGGCTGTAAGTCCCTTTCGTCCCCGGCGATAGCGACCAAGTCGCGTACGCCGGGGGAGATGCGGCGGGGCGCTTCGACTATCCCGTCGTTACCTTCGCGAGTGCTGCGCCTTCGTTGAGCGTCGGGCGTTCCGGGCGGCCTTTATACTTGAAGACGAGGCCCATGTTGTCCAGGCCGAGCAAGTGCAAGATCGTCGCGTGGAAGTCGTGCACGTGCAGGCGATCTTCGACGGCGTGCAGGCCGATCTCGTCGGTCGTGCCGATCGTTTGGCCCCCTTTGACGCCGCCGCCGGCGAGCCACATCGTGAAGCCGCTCGGATTGTGATCGCGACCGTCTCCCTTTTCGCTCATCGGCGTCCGGCCGAACTCGCCTCCCCAGACGACGAGCGTTTCGTCCAATAGTCCGCGGCGCTTCAGGTCCTTGAGCAGACCGGCGATCGGTTTGTCCGACGCTTTGCACAAGCCTCCGTGATTCTTTTCGATGCCGGAATGGGCGTCCCACTTGCTTCCCGCACCGTGATAGACCTGCACGAAGCGGACGCCGCGCTCGACGAGCCGCCGGGCCATCAGGCAGTTCCGACCCATGACGGCGGTCTCTTTCTCGTCGATGCCATAAAGTTCGTTCGTCTCGGCGGTCTCGCTTGCCAGATCGACCGCTTCCGGCGCGTGGGCTTGCATCCGAAAGGCGAGCTCGTAGCCGAGAATCCGCGCATCGAGCTCCGATTGCAGCGGCCGCTCCAAGGCATGCGTCCGATTAAATTGGTTGAGCAAGTCGAGCTTGCCGCGCTGCTGGGCATCGCTGACGCCGGTCGGCGTGTTCAAGTTCGGAACCGGCTCGTTGCCGTTTTGAAACCGCACCCCTTGATAAACGGCGGGCATGAAGCCGGCGCCCCAATTGCGCGGGCCGTTCACCACGCTCGAAGCGTTATCTTGCATGACGACGAACGCCGGCAGATTCTCATTCACGGTGCCGAGACCGTACGAGACCCACGAGCCGAGCGACGGTCGGCCGGCGAGAATGCTGCCGGTGTTCATCTGACAGACGCCGGCCGAGTGGTTGATGCCGTCGGCCCAGCATGAGCGGAGCACCGCAATGTCGTCCACACACTCGGCCGTGTGCGGCAGCCAGTCGGAGACCCAGGTCCCTCCCTTGCCGTATTGCTTCCACTTCCGTTTCGATGCCAACAGCGGCGCGCCGTACTCGCCCATCGCCGTAATGACCTTGCCGAAGCTGTCGGGGAGCGGCTTGCCGGCAAGTTCTTGCAGCTTCGGTTTGGGATCGAACGTGTCGATATGGCTCGGGCCCCCTTCCATGAACAGGAAGATGACGTTCTTGGCGCGGGCCTTGAAGTGCGGCGGCTTGGCAGTGAGCGGATTGACGGCCGCTATTTTTCCAGCGGGCGACTTCGCGTCGGGTGCAGCGGCGAATGCGGCATGGTCGCGCAGTA
>CAMCTH010000188.1 GCA_945877965.1 Planctomicrobium piriforme
AACCGCCGCTCAACACCCCGGCGATCACTTGCCATTGTTGTTGCCGACGACTGAGCGCTTCGAGCCCGACGGCTTGTTCGACCGTTACTTCGTCTCGGCCTGAACTCTCCAGCGCGATAAAGCGGCCGTCCGATTCTCCCGTTTCGATCGTCGGCAGCGGCACCTCTTGCACGTCGGCTGAACGGGCGCGATCGTTCTCGACCAACACCCGTAGCTGCCCCATCACTTCGTCCTGCAATTGCAGCCGAACACGAACGAGCCGACCGTCGTCGCCGACCGGTTCGATCGTTTGCTGGCGAAGTTGCGGGACGCTGATCCGCGCATCGCGCAGTGCGGCGGGAAGCAAGAACGCCACCTCCCGCACGCCGGCGTCGCGGATCGTGAAGTCGAGCAAGATTGTTTCTTCGATCGTCCGATCGGTGACGCGCACGTTCGTAACGGTGCGGCAATGGAGGGACGGCTTGCGAACGGTGAGCTTAAGGTTGCCGCCGTAATCGCCCGACGTGTGTCGCAATGCCAAACGGGCCAAGGGACGCTGAGCCGCTTGGAGCCAGCCGAACGTTCGATCGAGTAACTCACGTTCGCAGCCGCGCAGGTCGGTTGCTTCGACGTTGAAGGCCGGATCGACCTGCACGAGGAGATCGCCTTGCTGTCGTTCGACGTCGAGCACTTCCAATCGCGGCAACGGCACGACGTCGAGCGGTCCCGGCTTACCAAGCATGCCGGCGAGCACGACGTTCACCGTCTCCGCTTGTCCCGCGGCAAAGTAAATACTCAGCAGGCGACGCCCCGCTTGGGTCGTGACGGCCCACTCAAACGCGCCGGGGACCGACACCTGATCGAGTTGTAAATCATCGGGAATGTAAACCTGCAGCCGATGCAGCGACGGGCCCGAAACTCGCACGATGAGTTGCGATTCGAGCCGCCGTTCGCGCTCGGCGATCCGCACGATCGTCCGGAGTTCGGCCGTCGCTTTCGTCGCAGCCGGTTCGACCGCCAACTTCAAACTGAACGACGGCGCTGCGAAGCGGTACGTTTGAAACGGCCGCATCCCGAGGGGACTGACGTCGGCGGGTTCGGCGGAGGCCGCAATCAACTCGCCGTCCGGCGGCAGGTCGACCCGCGTCAGTCCGGCCGCTTCGACGGTCCGCAAATCGAGCACGCGACTTCGTTGCAAAGTGATCTGTCCGCTCTGGACCGCCGCTCCTTCGACGCCGACGATCGGCACGGTGAACTCGCTCGCCGCCTCGCCGAGCTTCGTTCGTCGCGACAAATAGATGATGAACCGTTCGTCGTCCGTGGCAGCTTGCAGTAAGGTGATATCGAGCTTGCGTTGCCCGCCGTCGTCGCGCGGTTCCCAATTTCGGACGTTGTCCCCCGTCACGCGTTCGACCAAATAGTCGGACGGCACGGCGACGGTGAACGTCTCGCGCGGTGCGCCGCTGAATTGCAACTGCGTCAGCCACGCCATCCGCAGACCGTCTTCTTGTACGGCCAGCATCACGTCGCTCCGGGCTTTCAACGTTTGATCGATTTGCCCGACGTTGATTTTCGGCCGCCATTGGATTCGCACGTCGCCGTTCGGGCCGAGCGCGGTTGCGATCGTCTCGCCGGCGCGCGTCGTCGTGTAGTTGCGGCGATCGGGAATGTTTTCGAGACGAACGTCGGTCGCGGCTTGCGGCACCGTGAGCGTCAAGCCTGCGGCTCCTGCGGCAGGCAATCTTCCCGCGGCCATGCGCCAACCGCCCGCCTGCTGCAGGCTTAGGCGAATCGACAGATCGAGTTGATGCCGCCCTTTGCCCGATGCCACGAGCACGAGCAGCGCCGTGGGATCGGCAACGGGCTTGCTCATCGCCTGCGCCGCTTGTTGCGTGGGCGGATTCGCTGCTTCGGGACGAACGATGTTCAACCGGGCCGGCTTGCCGTCGAGCTTCGCCTCGGCCAACACACCGCCCGCCAGAGCGAGCGGAATCTGCACGAACTCATCGACGAAGAGATCGTATTCCAGCCGACCGCGGACCTCGATGAAGTCTTTGCCGTCGAGCACGGCCGTGAATGCGGCGCCGGCCGGAGCGTACGAAGCCGGCGGCGGCCGCTTCTCCAAACGTTCGTCTGGATTCGCGCGGTTCCAAAGCTCTTGATAGCGATCGTACGGCACTAGCATCTGCTCCGCCTTCGGAGCGCCCGGTTCTTTCGTCGGTTGATAGAGCAAGATTAGCGCATCGTCGGGAACTTGGACCGGCGGCGCGGGAGGAGCGATCTGCACGACGACCGGCGCGGGCTGCGCCGACGGTTCGACGGCCGCGACTGCGTCGAGGAACGAACTTCCGAAGAAGGCGATCAGCAGAGGAACTGCTACCGTCGCCGGCGAGACGGTCGGCCGCAACGAACCGTAAATCGCGCACGTGATTCGAGCGGTGGCGTAATACGGCAACAACCAACAGGCGGCATAAAACGAAGGGTTCACAACGTCGACCAGTTCGTACCACCCGGTAACGAGCGGCAAGAGCGTCGCTGCCAGACCCACGCCGATGACGAAGCGCAGCTTGCGCGACGCAGGGGTGAATGTGAGTCGCACGCCGTACAAGAACACAGCGATCGCCAACGCCCAAGCCAGCGAGTCGGAGCGACGACGATCGACAAGCGTGACGTCCAGCCGCGGCGCGACCCCCAAACTATGAAACACGGCCGTCTCGTCGGTCGCTTGCAGATCGATCTTCAAACTCCGCACGCCGGCCATGTCCTTTTGCCACTTACGCCGCTCGGCGTATTCGTAGGAGCCGGGCTTGGATTCCTTGGCGACGTCGGCGGGATCTATTTTCAGGCCCATGAGGTTCTGCGGACCGGCGGTCGACGTGGGTTGCGGATTGCCTGGCAGCGCGAGCATCGGAATCGTGACCGGAGCAGGCGTCATCGGAGCGGTCGCCGTGGGCAATTCGTCGTTGCGATTGAATTTGAGAGTGCCCGAGTTCGTAATGTCTCCTGCAACGCCGCCTCGGATGGCTTGCATCCTCGCAGGGAGATCTCCTTTTGCCTCACCGCCGCGGCGCATGTCATCGAACTCGGCGTCGGCCGAGGATTTGTCCCCCAGCGGCTCCGCGGGGTACGACGAAAGCGCCCCGGCCCCCTTGGAGATTTTTCCGCGCGCCATTTCACGCGCGCTTTTAACCTGTGATCCGAAGCCGCCGGTCGCAGCGACGATCATTTCCGCCACGCGCGTCGCGGCCAACGGCGACGTTCGTCCCGCGCTCCCCTCGGCCGTCACCGTGCCGCTCGATCGCAGCACGCGATAACCCGGCGGCAGATGCAACGTCCAGCGAACGTCGGCGGTCGGCACTTCGGTCGCCGCGGCACCGGCGGCGGATCGCAAGAACAAGGCGAGCGCCGGGATTTCCACCCGTCCCAACGACGCGACCGGCGACACCGGCGTCTCATACACGATCGCCAACGTGCGAATCGCTTCGCCCGCCGTGGAAGGGAAACTGAGCAACAAGCTATCCCCTTCGCGCTGCGGCTGGGCCGGTCGTCCGTCGAGCACCGCCGACCAAAGCGTCGAGCCGGCCGGCAGTTTCACTTCCAAGAAGCCGGCCTTCGTCCGCAGTCGTAGATCGGCCGAAGTTTGTGCCCGACCGTTCACTCCCAACAACGTCACATACTGCGCTTGCTGCACCAGCGCCGGGTGCAGCAGGTATTGCGGATGCCGCACGACGTCGATCGTCACCCCCGGATCGTCGCCGATGAAGCCGAACGCTCCCAGCAAGCGACGCCCCGTCTGGTATTCCGCATCGACCAACTCGCCGACGTCGACCTTGCGCGGATGCTTCACGACCTGCACGTCGATCTCGGCGCTCCCCTCGACGGCCACGATGCCCGATTGATACGTCACGTCGTCGGCTCGAATCGTGGGGAGCAAATAGCTCTTCACTTCTTCGGTAGGCAGCGGTTGTTGAAAATCGACCGCCACGCGAACGCGGCCTTGCGCAGCATCGGCGAGCAGCACGTTCCAACGTCGTTCCGTTTCAACTTCTTCGCTCGCGTACTCCTTCAACGCGCGGCCGTCGAGCAATCGGACCGAAATCGTCGCCGGCGACGATTTCGGCAGCGTGAACGAAAGCCGTCGGGTCCGTGCGCGCGTGACGTCGTAAATCACTTCGTAGTGCGCGGTCAACACGTCGGGCTCCACTTTGAGAAACGAAAACGTGCGGGCCGTCGCCCGCGGCGTCTTCCGCTCGACTGTCAGCACGGCTCGATAGTCGGCTGCGTCGTAACGATAGGCAGATTGCGTCGCGACGTCCGTCAGCCCGTACTTCGGCTTCTCCGCTTCGTCGAGCGGCGTGACGTTCGTCAGCACGTCGGGACGGACGGCGAAATCGTCCTCGACGGCGACGGCCAGCGCACCGACGTCGACCGTCGCTCCGTTCACCGCGAACTTCGGAAACTCGACGCTCTGGTTCGTCCACTCGTTGAGCCAACCGTCGGGCGTGCGCGCCGCCTGAAAGAACACGCTTTGCGGAGTGCCGACGGCGATCTTTGTCGGCAGGCGAACATGAATCCGCCCCGCCGCGTCGGCCGCGCCGTAACGTTCGAAAGGCAGGCTGACGTCGCCGGCCGTCGTAACGGCGACGACATGCCAGCCCGCCGGCACGGAGAAATCGAACTCGTGCAATGCCTCAGCCTCGGGAGCCAGCGCAAAGCCGCCGCGGACTTCGAGCCCGCGCTCTTTCAACGTCAACAACAGATTCGAGGTGACGCGCAGTTGCGATTCGGGGCGCGTGAAGCGGGCCGTCAGATCGACCGCGCCGTCCGGCGAATAGTACGACACAATCGTCCGAACTTGCGGAGCCCCCGGCTCGGCCGCGAAGACGCTGGCGGGCAAGGCGCGACTGAGCACGCCGGTGTCAATCGGCAGCAATCCGTCGGACGTCACGTCTTCCACCCGCAAACGATCTTCGAGCAACAGCCCGACGACCGACATCGAGCCCGCGACTTCGAGCGGTTCCAAGTTCGGAAACTTCCAAGCTTCGAGTCGCGCCGGACTCCGCACCGCGGAGATGTTGAGCACAACCGTCTCGGTCGTCTCTTGCCGCAAGATCACCTCGAGCACCTTGCGACCGGCGTCGGTCGTCGTCGACCAGCGCGACAGGGCGGGCGATTGCACCTCCGCGACTTCGAAACCGTCGGGGAGAGCAAAGCGAAAGCGATCGACGGCTTGGTGCAAGATGCTCAGGCTGACCGTGGCATGCAACCGTTCGTACGCGGCGGTAACTTCATCGACCAGCACACTCCGCGCGACGACGACCCGCTGCTGACTCCGTCGGCGATTGTTCAAGCTCAACGTCAACGAGAGTCGGCCGTCAACCGGTACGAGCTCCAATCGCGTGACGCCTGCCGCCTCGTCGACCTCGCGCTGGATCACGTTCGCCCCGCCGCGAACCTCGACGTTTCCCGGAGCCGTCACGCGCAAGCGAGAAGCGGGGAGCCGCGGCAGCTGCAGATTCAGCATCTGTTGCGCGGCGTTAGTTTCGAGCGGCGTGACGAGCGTCAACGTAATCGTGTGACGGCCTTTGCCGGCGACGAACAGCGTCGGCCGACCGTCGTCACCGCGACCGAGGGCTGCGGCTTTGCCGTCGAGCGTTGCGTCGCGAATGCCGACGTCGTGCAAATCGAGGGGCAAAGCATGCAGGCCTTCGGCGAGCACTTCGCATGTCAGCTTCGCTTTGATCTCAGCCCGGAGGTTGTCGATCGTCAGATCGTATTCCGCCGCCAACAGCAGGGCCTGCTGCGGGACGACGTCGGTCGGCGTGCGACGGGCCTTCTTCACCAACGCGTCGTATTCCGTACGCGACATCAACACGCGTCGCGTCGGTCCTTCGAGCAGCACGTCGAGTTCGTCGAATGGGACGAAAATCTCGCGCACCGGACTCGTCGTCTTCGGCTTCTCTGCGGCATGACTGATGAGACCACTTGTGATCGCAACGATCGCGGCTGCCGTCGTCAAAAAGTTACGCATGGTCCGCACCTCCCGACGTCGGGCCTTCGGCTGCGGGTGGTTCGTGCGGCGGCGTCGATTCCGTGGGAACGACGATGGGCGGCTCCGTACTCGTTACGGTTGCGGTCGCGCGTGGTTTGCGTCGTACGAACCACACGACCGACCAGAGCACGACGACGACCAGGATCGACCAGAGGAAGACGCTGTTCACCAGTTCATGAATCAAGATCGGTTGAAAGACGCAGAGCAGCACCATCGCCACGACGGCCGCACCGACGACGCCCGCTCGTGTTGCCGCCGTGCTCCGCACCAACAATACTCCGCCGCCGACGATCGCCAGCAGCACCAACCAGTTGAGCAACGTACGATGAATCGTGACGAGCCGGAGCGAACCGTCGGGAGCAGGCTCGGGACGCAGCGTCGAGAAGACAAACAGTCGGCCGTCTTTTTGGAACGCTTCGAACGGGCTCGTCGGCAATCCGATCCCTTCCGTCACCCAAGCGACGAGCTCGGCATCGTTACGAATCGGCACCGGTACGTACCCTTCGCCGCCGCTATAACGCCAATCGGTGTTCGACCACCGCCACGAAATCTCATCGCTCCACGGTCCGTCGGCGCGGCACACGGCCGACTCTTCGGGGAGATAGGTACAGAGATATACTTTTTGGGTCGCCGGCTCGTCGACGAATTTCGGTAAGTCGAACGTCGTCCCGCGCTCGGTGAGCGTGTAACGGAGTTCAAGCAGGAACGACTTGTCGGGGTCTTGCCCGACGAGCGGCACGAAGAACTGATCCTGGCCGCCGCTTTCGAGCGAGACCGTCTTGCCGTTGATGCGGAGCGGTTCGGTGTCGAACGTCGCCCCTTCCGGAAGTTGCAAAGCGAGTCGCTGCCGCGCACTGCGAAGTTGGTACAACGCCTGCACCGACGTCTGTCCGCTGCGTGTAACGACGGCGCGGACGACGGCCCGCTCGATGCTCGTATGCTTCACTTCTTCGAGCTTGTAGCGAACGGCCGTGACGGCGAGGGTCCAATCTTCGTGAAACTCGAAAGCCCGCGCCGCGCCGGGAATGCTGACGCCCGGCATCAGATCGTGCTGCGGATCGATCGGCCGCACGCCCTTCGCTTCGCCGGCCTCTTGCAGGTCGATCGCCTCGGCCTTGACCAACGCGATCTGTCCCCAAGCTCGGTCGACTTGCCGCGGCTTCAAGCGGGGTATCGTCACCTCGACGCTTGAGCCGACGTCTAGCTTATCGAGCGGGCTTTCCCAACTCAGCTTGATCACGACCTTGCCGAGGAATTCGCTTTCGCCGGCTAGCGACCAGGCGACGTCGCCCTGTGCGAGGTCTTCCGGCGGCGGCGTGATGACGCTCTCGCGCACGCCCGGCGTATCGTTATGCACCTTCGTCGCGACCGCTTCCGGCAAGTCGATCCGCAACGACCGAACGCCGCTGAAGAGAATATCGTAATAGAACGTCGCCTCGTACTTGATCACGCCCGGCTCGACGCGGGCCGTGAACATCTGCCCGACGGTCACCTGCGGTTTGCGACGCTCGGCTTCGAGCGTGATCTGAGCCGGTGCATCGGCAAAGGTAAACGCCTGCACGGGCCGCAGTCCGACGAGGTTCGTGTTCCGCATCGCCTCGAAGCCGGCGATCGCTTCTTGGAACGAAACGGCCCGCAATCCCTCGGAGGCGGCGGGGTTCACCCGCAGACTTTCCGGCGCGTTGACGAGCAACCGACCGCTCGATCGCTCGGCCGTCCCTGGTGCCACGCGCGGTAGAGTGATTGGAATCGAAGCCGCGCGGCCGAGCGGGGTTTTCAACTCGGCGTCGGCCAACGTCTTGGTGAGTTGCACGCTCAGTCCGATGCAGCCGATCGCCTTGCGCGCCAAATTGACAACTAGCCGGTCGCTCTTTTCTCCTTCGACGCGAAACGTGTCGACCGTCGCCGCTTCGACGCCGTCGCAGCCGTAACCGCGGGCCTCGCGAACGTCGAAGCCGGTTGGGATTTCGAGTTCCAAGCGAAACACGCCGGCTCGTTCGATCGTGTAGCGGGCCTTCACATCGAGCGTGAGCTTGTCGGGTTGCAAGGCCGCCTCGACTAGCAAGTCGGCCGTCACGCGCGGCTTTACCTTTTCAACGCTCAACGTCAGATCGAAC
>CAMCTH010000189.1 GCA_945877965.1 Planctomicrobium piriforme
CGTTCCGTCCGGTAAATCAGCCCAATTCGAGTCACTCCGACAGTCTAGCGCCAGGCGCCCAATCCAATAGACAAAACCAGTCATTTTCCTCAGCAATAACGGAAGTCTTCACTATTCCTGACCAACTTGGACTTCTGTCGGGCACGTCATTATTGACTCCTTCTTGTGCAAATCTTCACAAAGCGGTGCTATTGTAGGGCCCCTGTCAACGGAAGGGGCGGTTCGAGGAAAATTCCGACTTTCGGCGGTGGAAACGAACCTACCTCCCGGACCGACCCTCTGAATACAATAGGGTTAGGCAGCGAGCGAGGAACGTCTTCGCAGATTGCCGGCAAGAAGTTCAGCGGAAAGGATGGCATGGCAACCTCAAGCATTCGTCAAGATGGGATCGTGCGCAGCGCCGATCGCGCCTTAGAGCGAGCTCTAGCCGCCGCGCAAACCGCCCATGAAAATCGCGGGAAAGAGATTCAGATTCTCGACCTCCGCGAGCTCACCACCGAGTTCGACTTCTTCGTCATCGCGACGGGCACGAGCGTCCGGCAGATGCACGCGATCAGCGAAGAGATCGACCATAAGCTGGAAGACGATCTGAAAGATCGCCGCCAAGGGATCGAAGGCTACAAGCAAGCCGGCTGGATTCTGCTCGACTACGGCGACATCATCATCCACCTGTTCGATCACGACGCTCGGCAGTATTACCGCCTGGACGAACTGTGGGCCTCGGCCAAGCGCGTGCCGTTCACGCCGCGCGACCCGGCCTAGCCGTCGTCGTATTGTCTGTTTTTTCAACGCCGCACAGGCCCAGGGAATGCAATCCCTGGGCTTTCGCGTTATCTTGAGCGGCTTCGTCTTGCCTTCGTTTCCTTTTCGTAGCTCGATCCATCACGCATGAACGTTCGTCGCCTTCTCCGCGCTCATCTCGAGTCGGCCCTCGCCGGTCTCGCTCCCGCCGATCAAACCGACAAGCTGGCCGAGATGCTCGTGCCGAGCCAGGACCCCAAGTTCGGCGACTACCAGATCAACTGCGCGATGCCATTGGGCAAGACGCTGCAACGTCCGCCGCGCGAGGTCGCCGAAGAGATTAAATCGAAGCTGAGCCCGGGCGAACTCGGCACCGTCGAGCCGATCGCGGGCCCCGGTTTTATCAATCTGAAACTGTCCGATGCCTGGCTGGCCGCCCAATTGCAGTCGGCCGTGAGCGACGAGCGACTCAACATCGCACCGACGACGACCCCGAAATCGTACGTCGTCGACTACTCCGGCCCGAACGTGGCGAAGCCGATGCACGTCGGCCACATCCGCAGCACGGTCATCGGCGACGCGATCTACCGGACGCTCAAGTTCCTGGGACACAAGGTCATCGGCGACAACCATCTCGGCGACTGGGGCACTCAGTTCGGGATGATTATTTACGGGTACAAGCACTTCCTCGACAAGGCGGCGTACGAAAAGGCGCCGCTCGATGAACTGGCGCGGCTCTATCGGCTGGTGAACCAGTTGGTCGACTATCACGACAGCGTTCGCGAGTTGCCGAAGTTGCAGCAGAAAGCGATCGGCGCTCGGGCCGCCGTCGAGCAGGCCCGTACGGCCGCGACTCCGGGGGACAAAAAAGCGGCCCAAACGCTGAAAAAAGCGGAGTCCGACGCTGCGACTGTCGCTCAAGCCGTCGTCGATCTCGAAGCGAAGCTCGCCAAGATCGATGCTGATCCGGCGCTGTCGAAACTCGTGCAGGCACACCCGACGATCGGGGCCGCCGCACTCGAAGAGACCGCCAAGCTCCACTCCGGCGACGCCGAGAACCTAGCTCTCTGGGAAAAGTTCAAACCGATCTGTCGCGAGGCGATCGAGGTCGTCTATCGTCGGCTCGGCGTGACGTTTGACGAGACGCTCGGCGAAAGTTTTTATCACGACCTACTGGCCGACGCTGCGAACGATTTGGAAAAACGCGGCCTCGCCAAGACCAGCGATGGCGCGCTTTGCGTCTTCTTGCCGGGCCAAGAGGTGCCGATGATCGTCCGCAAGAAGGACGGGGCGTTTCTCTACGCCACGACCGACTTGGCGACGATCAAGTATCGGATGGAACGCTGGCATCCCGACGCGATGCTGTACGTCGTCGACCATCGCCAGAGCCTGCACTTTGAACATCTCTTCGCCGCGGCGAAGCTGTGGGGTTACGAAACCTGCGACTTCCGGCACCTCAGCTTCGGGACCGTGCTCGGCAAGGACGGCAAGCCGTACAAGACCCGCTCCGGCGACACCGTCGGCCTGATGGGCCTGCTCGACGATGCGGTCGAGCAAGCGCACAAGATCGTCAGCGACAACGACGACGGCAAGCCGAACGGCGCGGAGCTCGATCCCGAGACTCGCAAGCAAGTCGCCGAGACGGTCGGCATCGGGGCGATCAAGTACGCCGATCTTTCGCAGAACCGCACCAGCGACTACGAGTTCAGCTACGACAAGATGCTGGCGATGAGCGGCAACACGGCGACGTACATGCAGTACGCCTACGCCCGAGTTCGCAGCATCTTTCGCCGCGGCGGATTCAATGCCGCCACGTTGCGGAAGAGCGGAGCCAAGATCGCGCTCGGCACGCCGGCCGAACGAGCGCTCGGCGTGGCGCTGTTGCGATTCGAGGAAGCGCTCGAACTGTCGCTCGTTGATTTTCGGCCGAACTTGCTGACGACGTATCTCTTCGACTTGGCGAATGCCTATTCGACGTTCTTCGAGCAATGCCCGGTCCTCAAGGCACCGTCGGAAGAGATTCGCGATAGTCGGCTGCTGCTGTGCGATCTGACGGCCCGAACGATTCGGACCGGCTTGTCGCTGCTAGGGATCGACGTCGTCGAGCAGATGTAGGCCCGACGTCCCCAACGAACGTCACTTGCAAGCCACCGTCAGCGGGTCGGTCAAATAACTCGGATCGACCGGATAGTTGCGGAAGCGGATCGAGTAGTACTGCTCGAACCATTTCGCGATGTCGGCCTCGAGGCCCGGGTCGTACGCCGGGGCGACGTGCAGCGAGCGACCGTCGTGCGACTCGCGGAGATCGCCTTCTTCGACGAGAATTCGTCCCGATTTAATGACGTAACGGGGCAGCGCGAACATCGTCTCTTTGTTCTCGTGCGGCGTGTAGATCGCAACGTCGCCGTCGGCTCCGACGCCCAAGTGCCCCTTGTTAGTCAGGCCCAAGATTCGCGCGGGGCCGGCGCGCGTGATGATCGCGATCTCGTTCAGCGTGTACTCGCGATCGAGATCGGCCAACACGCTCCGGTCGCGGAACGATTCGTTGACCGTCTTGAGCATGTCGCGGCGATACTGCCGGTCCATCAGCAGGCGAATGATCTGCGGGTAGGCCAGGAACGAGCCGCCGTTCGGATGGTCGGTGCTCATCACCACCCGCCAAGGGTCTTCGACGAGCAGATACCATTCGAGGCCGATGGCCCATTGCAGCGTGTGGATCAGGCTCTTGTTCTTGTACTCGATCGGCGCGATGCCGCAGCCGGCCTCTTGTTCGGTATCGGCGCTGATCCATTTGGTGCGATAGACGTTGCTCAGGTAATACCCGAGCGGGCCGTCGCCCGTCATGCTCGTCGTCTTGCCGAACAGCACCTGGCCGACGTCGACCGTCAGATTCTTGTGCGTGTTGACGTACTCGGCCAGCGGTTGCACCTTCGAGTTGAACGTGTTCTCGTCCCCCTCGCCGCCGCCGTAACTGTGGAATTGAATGTGCGTCAGATGCCCGCGATGCCCTTCGAGGGCTTCCATCGACGCGAGCGTCGTCGTCCAATTCCCCGGCACGCCGAGGTTGTTGCAATGAATGTGGACCGAGTGCGGCAGCTTCAGGCGATCGACCGCGGCGGCCGTCTCGCGGACGATCGCGCGGGGCGTGACGTCGAACCCGTCGATCACTTCGTCCAAGCCGTGCACGTTGCCGCCGCGCTGCCCCTTCCAGACTTCGACGCCGCCAGGATTCACCACCTTGCAGGCATAACCCTTCGCCGCGCCCAGCAGCCACGCCAAGAACCCTTGCAATCGCTCGGGCTCACCCGCGGCAATCGAGTTCATGATGTAATGATTGTTGCCGACGAGGACGTAAAAGCCCTTATCCAAGCACGGCGTGTCGGCAAATTCTTCATGCGCATGACGAGCCGACAGCGGCGGTACGGCAGCATCGAAGGCCGTCGTGTAGCCGAGGCCCGCGTACTTGTAGCCGGTGGCGAACGTGCTGGGGACGCTCCCCATCGTGCCGCTACGCAACTTCTCCGTCCGATAAACCGGCTCGGCCTCGCGCTTCTCTTCGGGCCGCATGCGGCGTGCTAGGTTCACCTTCGGCCCGGCGATGTGGCAGTGCATATCGACGCCGCCCGGCATCACCACCAGTCCGCGGGCATCGATCGTTCGCGCGGGGCGCACTTTCGGATCGCTCGGCGGCGGCACGACCACGCCATGCTCGATCCAAACATCGCGCACCTCGCCGTCGACGCCGTGCGTCGGGTCGTAGAGCGTGCCACCGGCGATTTTTAACAACGACATGCGGTGCGCGGGTTCTTCGTGATCTGGAGGCGGAAAATCGATCCGAACATTTCTCGTTCGAACCAGTCTAACTCAAAACACGTCGACGGTCGTAGAGCGTAAATCGTAGGATACGCCGCGGTCGATATGTTCTTCGGACCGAGGAAATCGCCATGAACTCACCGCGCGTGCATCTGCTCGTCGATCAGATTCGCTTTGCCCGGGAGTACACGCTCGGGCTGCTGAAAGATTTTCACGAAGACGAGTGGTTCGCCATGCCGGGCGGCGTCACGCACGTCGCCTGGCAGGCGGGGCACCTGGCCTTTGCGCAATATCGCCTCTGCCTCGACCGCATCCGCGGCGAACGACCCGACGATGCCCAAATCATCTCGGCCGGGGAGTTGGCGATTTTTGGTCGCGATAGCCGGCCCGATCCCGACCCGACGGCCTATCCGTCGCCGGGCGAAATTCTGGCGACGCTGGCCCGTGTTCACGAGGCGTCGATCGCCGCATGCAGCCGTCTGGACGACGCGGAACTCGACCTGCCGATCTTGAAGCCGCATCGTCTGTTCAACACCAAGCTCGGAGCCCTTTCGTGGTGCCCGATGCACGAAATGACGCACGCCGGGCAACTCGGACTGCTCCGCCGGCTGCTGGGTCGGCAGCCGCAATGGTAGACCTTTTCGCATTATTCGGAGGATTCAGCCCCGGCGGGTCCCCTTTGCAAGGCGGCGGTTTCCGCGTATCTTAGGACGTTTAACCGCACGCCGATTGCCTGTAGAGGATGTCATGGGAAAGCGACCGAAGACCGCACTGACCCGCTCGCGCCAGAATTTGAGCTGCCCGAAGTGCGGCAAGGCGTACAACCGCCGGATGAAGCGCTGCAAGACCTGCGCGAAGGTTCTGCCGAAGAACTAGCCGAGGTAGCGATTGGCCGGCTCGGCGGCTTGTAGGGAACGCCCTCCGTGGCGTTCCGCGACCCTCTTAGCCGCTCGGAACGCCACAGAGGGCGTTCCCTACAGGGCAAACCGCTTTACCACTCGAAGCGGAACGTCTGGGCAAAGGCCCGCGCGGCTGCCGTCGCCAGCGTCTGTCGACCGGCCGAGATCTTGGCCCGACCGCTCAGCCCGATCCGCAGCAACCCGTCGGGATCGTCGAGCGGCAACACGCGCACTTGGTACGAAGTCCGTCGTGCTTGCGCCGCGCCGCTGCGGTCCTCTTTCGCTCCGCCGGCCGATGATCCCTTGCCGTTCTCATCGCGGGGCGTCGTCTTCAAGTCGGTCTTGGCGATCTCGCGGATCGTGCCGCGCCACACTCGGCCCGGCAATTCGTGCAGCATGACCTCAACCTCTTGGTTCAACGCCAAGAACTCGACGTCTCCCTGATCGACGAACAGCACCGCCTCCATCCGCTTCGGGTCGCCGATCCGGCAGAGCATCGTCCCCGGCTCGAGCGTGCAACCGGCGTTCTTCGGATCGAGCGGACTTCCCGACCACGGCGTCAACTCGCCGGGTCGATGTTCGTGCGGCGGCACGACCGGCGGCGGCAACACCGTGCCCGCTGCGGGAGCTTTCGGCACCAACCGCTGACCGTCGCGGAGCCTTCGCTCGACCAACTGTTCGAGGGCGGCCGAAGTTTGCTCGGCGACTTTGATTTGTACGTCGGCCGCGGCGTCGGTGAACTGCCGTTGATGCAACGACGCCAGGACGACCTTCGCTTCATCGCGGCGACCGACCAAGCTATCGACCTCGAGTGCGAGATCGAGATTGGCCAGTTGCGCGAGCGGCTGACCTGCCGCGACCATGTCGCCGGGTTTCACCAAAATCTGATCGAGCGTGCCGGGCGTTTCGATATAGACCGCCTGAGCATCGCGGGGTTGCAGTTCAAGCGGAGCGTAAATCCGATGCGGCAACGGCACCGCGAACGCCGCGAACAACATACCGCCGAGGATCGCCGCCGTCGTCGTGAGTCGTAGTTTGTTCACCGCCGCCATCCTCCCAGGAACCGAAAAGAATTCCGTCAGCCGACGCACTGGATCCGCGACGAGCCCAAAGAGCGCGACGAGCCCGAGCGTCTGACCGATCACATCGAGTCGATACGGCTCGAAGTACTTGTTCAAGAACCACAAGATCGACACGAACACGACCGCGCGATAGACCGACGACGCGACGGCGTAGGCCGCGAAGGCCGCCGTGTGTCGCTGCGGCCCGAACACGTCGGCCTCGTAACGCAACCCCAAGCAGACGCGGCCGACGACGCGTCGTAACGCCTCGCTCGCTTTCGAGCCGAGATTCGTAATCTCCAGCAAATCGCCGGCGATGTAATAACCGTCGTACCGCAGCAGCGGATTGGCATTGAAAATGAGCGTGCTTACCGAACAGAGAAACACGACGTTCAACGCCAGCGTGTGTAGCAGTCCGGGTTCGGTCCACCGCCAGACGAAGACCGCGATCGAGGCGAGAATCAACTCGACGTAGATCCCCGCCGCCCCGATCGCCGCTCGATGCCGCTTGTTCGGCAGCAGCCACGAGTCGCTCACATTGCAATACAACGTCGGCGTAAAGCAGAGCAACATCGCGCCCAACTCATGACACTCACCGCCGAAATGCTTGCAGGTCAGCCCATGGCCGAACTCGTGCAACACCTTCACGACGGCAGCCGTCACGAGCAGCCAGAACGCATTCTCCGGCGTGAAAAATTCATGGAACGTCGGCAGCGCGGCCAGGAACCGATCGAACCGCGTGGCGACCGTCAGCAACGCCGCCAACATCAGCGTCATGCAGAGTCCGACGCACGTCGGCGTGAAGAACCACCGGACTTGCGGATAAAGCCAGTTGAAAAACGGCTCGGGATCGACGCCCCGAAAGCGAATCGCGAGCGGATTCCCAAAACGTTCCAGCAGCGACCGCCGCCGTCGCTTCCGGCCGCGGTCGTCGAGCGTCATCCCTTGGCCCGGCGCCGCCGAGACGGCGAGACCATTACGATGCAACTGCGCGGCATACCGCCCGAGTTCATCGAAGTCGATCGTCTGCGGCGCGAACTGCTGCTCGAAGGCCCGCTTCAATTCCGACCACGGCGTCACGCCGTCCAAACGTCGCAACAAGAAATATTCTTCATCCGGCAGCCGAAAGTATTCCAAGCTAAGCGGGTTTTTGACGATCCAGTCGGTTCGCCCCTGCCAACGTTGCCGCACAGCCGTGAGGTCGGCCCGCGCTCGCACAGCGGGGACCCGCTCGGCGTACGACGTCGTCCGGTCGGCCGCGGCCGCGCGAATCATCGCGATTGCCCTGCCGCCGGGTCGCGTCCGATTTGCAACGGCGGATTGCCGCCGACGTCCGGCGCAACGTCGAGCCGCAGCGTCATATCAACTTCCGATCCCGGGAACAGCAAGAACTGCCCTTGGTCGGCGACGTTCATGATCTCGGCCTTGATCCGAAACTTGCCGCGGTGATCGATCTCGGGATGCACGAACGTCACCTTGCCGACAAACTGCGCCCGGCGTCCCCGCGCGAGCGTCGTCTCGACCGTCACCGGCCGATTGATGACGTCGCTCGGAGCGTAATCGCTGGCGCTCAGAATACCGTCGACAGACAGACGATCCAACCGTACCAAGCGAAACAACG
>CAMCTH010000190.1 GCA_945877965.1 Planctomicrobium piriforme
CGCCGCGAAGGGGAGCCGACGCGAACAGTTGGTCGCCGTGGCGCTCGATGAACGGGCCCGCTTCAGTAAGGCGGCTGCGAATCGAATGTGGGCTTGGTTCTTGGGACGCGGACTCGTCGAGCCGGTCGATCAACTGCATTCGGCCAATCCGCCGAGCGTGCCGGGCGTGCTTGAGTTCTTAGCCGACGACTTTGCCGCGCACGATTACGACCTGCCGCGTTTAGTGCGCGTGATCGTCTCGACCCGGGCCTATCAGCTTTCGAGCCGTCATGCGACGTCGCCCGATCCGGGTGCGTTTGCCGCCGCGACGTTGCGACCGCTCACGCCGCGACAGTTCGCGCTGGCGCTGGTCTCGGCGACCGGCGAACTCGCGCCGACGGCGGCGAGTGAAGACAAGGATGATGCAGGCGTTGCCGCCTATCGCGAGCGCGAAAAGCGCGCGGCCGCGCTGCTCCCCGATCTCGACACGACGGTCGACGGCTATCGACCTGGCGTCGGCGAAGCGCTCTTCATGTCGAACCACGCAACGATTCAAAAAATGTTCGTGCCCGAGGGGGAGAATCTGGCGGCACGATTGGCGACGGCGAAATCGCCGGACGAGCGAACGACTGCGGCGTTTCGCACGCTGCTCGGCCGACGTCCGACGACGGCGGAACAGCGTGAGTTGGCGACGACGGCAGATGCCGTGCTGTTGTGGATTTTGGCGACCTCGGCCGAGTTTCGATTCAATCATTAGGCGGAGACGGTCATGGCGGTGATCGGACGACGAACGTTTTTGGCGGGGGTGCCGCTGGGCACGACGGCGGCGCTGCTGCGCTGTAGCCGCGTCGCAGCCGCTGCGCCGAACGCGCCTTCATCGGTCGTCGCTTCGTCGTCACCGCGGCAGGTACTGTTCATCTGGTTGGCCGGCGGTGCGAGTCAGTTCGAAATGTGGGACCCCAAGCCCGGTCGCAGCACAGGCGGACCGTTTCGCGCGATCGACACGAACTTGCCCGGCGTGCGGATCGGCGAGTTGATGCCCAAGGTGTCGCAGCGGATGGATCGACTGACGGTCGTGCGCTCGCTGAGCACCGGCATCAGTGAGCACGGCCAAGCCGCCGACTTGCTGAGTACGGGTCGCCCGAAAGAACCGACCGTTGCTTATCCCGAGTTGGGCGTGACGCTGGCGAAGGAACTGTCAACCGGCCGCGGCTCGCTGCCAGATTACGTTTCCATCTTCCGCACCAGCGAAGGTCGTCGCCGGGCCGATCCGGGCTTCCTCGGCGCGGCTGACATGCCGGTCCATTTGGAACGCTCGTCGCGGCCGGAGAACATCGAGCGGCCGAGCGATTTGGATGCGGCTCAGTTCAGCGCCCGGGCCGCACTGCGCGAACGATTTGATCGTAGCTTTTTGGCGGATCGCACGGGAAGAACGACGGCCGAACAATATGCTGCGGCGCAGGGACGCGTCGCCGGCATGATGGACTCGGTCCCGTTGTTCGACGTCGATCGCGAACCTGAGCGCGAGCAGGCACGTTACGGCCGTAGTCCTTTCGGTCGTCACTGCCTGCTCGCGCGACGGTTGCTCGAAGCCGGCGTGCCGGTCGTGAAAGTGGCTCGCGGTTTTTGGGACAGCCATCACGACAACTTCGAGAGTCATCGCGAGTTGGTGACCGACTACGATCGCGTCTTCAGCGCGCTGCTCGACGATCTGCAAGAGCGCGGCCTGCTCGAGCGGACGTTGGTGATGGTCCTCTCGGAGTTCGGGCGGACGCCGAAGATTAATAAAGACGTCGGTCGCGACCACTACGCCGCCGCGTGGTCATGCGCGTTTGCCGGAGCCGGCATGCGGCGCGGGATGGTTTACGGCAAGACCGACGCCGACGGGGCCGAGGTCGTTGAGGGAAAAATGAACGCCGGCGATTTGGCGGCGACGATCTTCAGCAGCGTCGGCATCGATCCGCAGAAGCATTATCAGTACGGAGTACGTCCGATTCCGCTCGCCCCTGAAACGGCGAACGTGGCAACCGCACTTTTGAGTTGAGTCGCTTCAGGCAAAGCGGCGAAAACTGAGGCTAGGAACATGGCAGAAGCAACTGTGATGAAACCCAAAACACCGGAACCCAAACCGACGGAGCCGCGCTGGAACTTACCGGCGTCGGGAACGTTGTACGCCTTGGCGGTCGACGGCGCGACCGGCTGCGCATACGTCGGCGGCAGCGCCGGAACGATTTACGCTTGCGATCTCAATGCAGCGACGCCGACGTTGCGTCCGCGGATGCACGACGATGCATACGTGGCGGCGCTCGAGGTGTTGCGCGACGGTCCGCAGTCGGGCCGCTTGGTTGCGGCCCGTTACGACGGCTCGCTGGTCTGGTACGATCGGCACGACGGCAAACGGCTCCGTATCACGACGGCGCACGACGGTTGGATTCGCGATCTCTGCGTCGTCGGCGACGGCCGGCGGTTGGCGACGGTCGGCCACGACATGCGCGTGAAAGTTTGGGAGGCCGCCGACGGCAAACTCGTCCGCTCGTTCGTTGGCCACGCATTAGAAACGCCGCAAGGTTATGTCTCGGCGATCTATGCCGTCGCCGGTTCGCCCGACGGTCGTTACGTCGCCTCGGCCGATCGGGTCGGCGAGGTGCGCGTGTGGGACATCACGTCGGGCAAAGAAGCGGCTCGCTTCCGCGCCGCCGAGTTCTACACCTTCGACGGCGAGAAGCGCGATCGTTCGATCGGCGGCATTCGGCGGCTGCGATTCTCGCCCGACGGCAAACGGCTGGCGCTCGCCGGCATCGGACAGATCACGAACGTCGACGGCTTCGTCGGACCGAGTCGCTTGGAAGTGTGGGACTGGCAGACCGGTAAGCGGGCTGCGTCGCTGCAAGACTCGCATCAGGCGGTGCTCAACGACGTCCTCTGGTCGAGCGACGGCCGCAAGTTGACGGCGGCCGGCGGCGGCGACGGCGGCGGCGTGCTGCTGGTGTGGGATGCCGCAGGGAAGCAGCCCGAGCAGAAGTTGAAATTCAAAGGGCATGCCCAGCGATTGGCGCGGCTCGACGGCGGTTCGCTGCTGTTGGCCGCGGGATTCGAAGGGGTGCAAGCCTGGGACGAGCGGGCCTGGTCGATGCCGGCCTCGGCGAACGCGACGAAGATGGCAAGTTAAGTTTCATTCGGAAGTAGGCGGAACGATGAAGCGATACGAAACGATCTTGAGAGTGTGCGCGACGACGGCGATCTTCGTGGGTTCGTTTAACGCCGAGGCGACGGCGGCCGAGGGGCTGCGTGACGTGATTGACCGCGAGGTCGAAGCGGCGTGGCAGCGCGAGAAGATCACGCCTTCCCCTCCGGCCGACGATGCTGAGTTCTTGCGTCGCGTTTATCTCGACCTCGCGGGGGCGGTGCCCGACTACGACGAGACGGTCGCTTTCTTGGCGGACAAAGATCCCGCCAAGCGCGCGAAGTTGATTGATCGCTTGCTCGACGATCCGCGCTATGCGCAGCATCAGGCCGACGTTTGGGACCTGCTCCTGTTTACGCGCAGCCCGCCGGGCTACGACACCGACAAGCGCGAGCACTTTCAAACGTGGCTGCGGAAGCAGTTCGCGGAGAACGTGCCGTACGATCAATGGGCAGGTGCAATCTTGCGGGCCGACGGCAATACGGTCGACGACGGTCCGCCGATGTTCTATGTGCAGTACAAGAGCAAGCCCGAGGATGCGACCGAGGCGATCACACAGATCTTCTTGGGCGTGCAGTTGCAATGTGCGCGGTGCCACGATCATCCGTATGAGCCGTGGAAGCAGGTCGATTTCTACGGCATGGCAGCGTTCGTCTCGCGCTTGGACGTCGTCACCGTCGGCAAGGCCGGACAGATGAACAAGTACGCGATCGGCGAACGGCCGAGCGGCGACATCCTGTTCACCGGCCCGGCGAAAGATCAGCAGCCCGGCATGAAGGGGGAACCGATCGGTCCGAAGTTCTTGCTGGGCGATGCGGTGAAAGAACCGCCGCTGCCGAAGGACTTCAAGGAAGTGAAGTTCACGCCGAACCAGCCGCCGCCGGCTCCGCCGTTTTCGCGAAAGAACGAACTGGTGACGTGGGTGACCGGCGACTCGAACCCTTACTTCGCTCGCGCGGCGGCCAACCGCGTTTGGGCGCAGTATCTCGGTCGCGGCATCGTCCATCCGATCGACAACATGAGCCCATCGAACAAGCCGACGCATCCGGAATTGCTCGACGTGCTGGCCCGCGAGTTGGCGGGGCACGATTATGATCTCAAATGGTACATCCGCGAGTTGGTGAACAGCCGGACGTATCAGCGTTCGTCGCGCGGCGGCAGCGGGGCCGAGTTGCCGCAGTGGTTCGAGTCGGCGCGAACGCGGCCACTGTCGGCCGAAGAGCTCGCCGAGTCGTGGCGGACGGTGACCGGTTACGCCGCCGCGGAGAAACTTTCCGGCAAGAAGCCTGAGACAAGCCGCTTCCGCCCGCTCGAAGGGGGCTATGTGCTGCGCTTCTTCGGCAAGCCGTACAATGGCGTCGGCGATTTCCAGGGAGGGCTGCACGAGCACCTTTACTTGAACAACGGCCCGCTGGGGACGGTGATCTCGTCGGCGAAAGGAAGCCTGCAAGATGCGTTGCTCACCGGGTCGGAATCGTCCGACGCGAAAGTCGATCGTCTCTATTTGTCGCTGCTCAATCGACCGGCGACCGAGTCTGAGCGCGAGAAGATCGCCGCGTACGTGGCGGGGGGCAAGCCCGACGAACGTTGGCGCGAAGCGATCTGGGCGATCATCACCTCGAGCGAATTCCGCTTCAACCACTGATAACGGCACTGAACATCTCCGCTTAGCCCAGTAGTCCTCAATCGGAGGGATCGCCGCGAGTAAGCGGCGTCTAAGCGATAAAAACAATTCATCACGCACAAGACAAATACAGAATATCTGCCAATAAGGAACCGTCCCATGCATCCTCAATGTCCCACGCATGAACATCTCTCGCGCCGCGCGATGATCAAGGGGACGCTGGCCACGGCGTCCGGCGGATTGGTGATGAACTGGGGCGGCCTGACGAGTGCCGCCGGGCCGGTCGAAGAGGTGAAGAAGCGCAAGAAGCACTGCATCTTGCTCTGGATGAACGGCGGGGCGAGCCAGTTCGAAACATTCGACATGAAGCCGGGCCGATCGACCGGCGGGTTGTTTCGTCCGATCTCGACGAACGTCGCCGGCACGCAGGTCTGCGAGCTGATGCCCAAGATGGCGCAGAAAATGGACCGCATCGCCGTCATCCGGTCGATGCGCACCAGCGAGATCGATCATCCGGGCGGCATCTATTTGATGCACACCGGCTATCGCCCCAGCGCAACGGTGCGCTTCCCTGAAGTCGGCGCGATCGTCGCCAAGTATCACGGGACCGAGCAAAGCGATCTGCCGAACTTCATCAAGGTCTCGACGCAAGGCGACGCCGGGGCCGGCTTTCTGGGCCCGACGTACCAACCGTTCGGCATCGGCCATCGCGGCGACCTGCCGCAGTTCTCGACGTCGCAAATTAAGTCGGACGTAGAACTCCGTCGGCATAATCTCCGCTCGTTCGTCGAAAGCGAATTCACGCGCGAACGTGCGAACGACCCGGCCCGCATGCATCGCGAAGCGTACGAATCGGCTCGACGTTTACAAGGGGCGCAGCAGGCGTTCAAAATCGACGCCGAATGGGAAAAGCATCGTGAACTCTACGGTGACTCGGCCTTCGGTCGCCGCTGCATGTTGGCTCGTCGCTTGGTCGAGTCGGGCGTGCCGTTCATCGAAGTCGGCCAGTCGAGCTACGATTCGCATGCCGACAATTTTAGTTGGCACAAGGGCTTGGTCCCGCCGATGGAACATGCCTGGGCCGGCCTGCTGACCGATCTCGAACAACGCGGACTGCTCGACGACACGCTCGTCGTCTGGACCGGCGAAATCGGTCGCACGCCGCGGATCAACAACCGCGCGGGGCGCGATCACTATGTTCGTAACTGGTCGACGGCGCTGGCCGGCTGCGGCGTGAAAGGGGGCTTGGTCTACGGCGAGTCGGACGCCGACGGCTTCGACGTCAAACGCGACCCGGTGACCGAAGGCGATTTCTTCGCCACGATCTACCAAGCGCTCGGCGTCGATCCGACGATCGAGAACATGGCGGGCTCGCGACCAGTGCCCCTCGCTCCGTTCGGGGCGAAAGTGGTGGAGTCGTTGCTTGGGTAGGCGAGGTTGCGGTCGCCGCTGGATGGTTCTTTCAAAGCTCGTTTTCGTTGCGGAGTGGTCATCATGGCCGTCGATTTAGGGAAGCAGAAGCCGAAGTTGCACCGACAGTTGGCGATGGCGGGACCGTGGCCGATGGCGGTCGCGTTCCTGGCCGACGGCAAGCTCGCCGCGGGAGACCAAGACGGGCGAATCCTGATCTGGGACATGGCGGCCGCGCCGTCTTCGCCTGTTGCTGGAAGCAAGTCGCAGTCGGCTCCATCGTCGACGCCGATCCGGATGCTCGTCGGTCACACGAACGGCGTGTCGCGACTTTGCGCTTCGCCCGACGGTCGCCGGTTGTATTCGGCGAGTCTCGATCACAGCATTCGCGTCTGGAATCTCGACTCGGCGACGACCGGCGAGGCCGAGACGATCGTCGAACCGCAATCGGAGCAAGATAAGAAAGCGAAGAAGCCCGAGCCGACGGTGAAGGTGCCGACTCAGGAGGCCGAAAAAGTCCTGGCCGGTCACGGCGATTGGGTCTCGGCCCTGGCGCTCTCGGCCGACGGCAAACGATTGATCAGCGGCGACTACGGCGCGCGGGTCATCGTCTGGGACGCCGCAACGGGAGCCGAGGTCGTCCGTTGGTCGGGGTTGCCGTGGAATTGGATCTTCGCCGTCGCGCTGACATCCGACGGCGGCACAGCGCTCGTCTCGGAGTCTCGCTACAAGCGCGACGACTTTGATGTTCCGGCTGCGGCCGTCCGTTTGTGGGATGCCACGACCGGCAAGGAGAAACTCGATCTGCTCAAGGTGCAGTTTCCGAAGTACGATCCTCAGGCCGCGTCGTACGAAGCGTCGCAGACCTGGCGGAAGTACGTCAGCCACGGCATCATCGCGGCGGCATTCTCGCCCGACGACAAGACGGTCGCCCTCGCCGTCGCGGGAGAAAACGACAAGGGGACGGCCCACCTGCACGACGTTGCGACCGGTAAATTGCTGCGCGATCTCGGCAGTCATCAATACGGCATGACCGACGTCGCGTTCTCCGCCGACGGCCGCTATGTGCTGACGACCGGCCGCGACACTTGCCTGCGAGTAACGAACGTCGCGGACGGCAAAGAGGCGTTGCAACTCGGCGCGCCGCGCGGCGGTCAGTTCAAGGATTGGTTCTCGGCCTGCGCTCGCTCGGCCGACGAACGTTACTTGGCCGCAGCCGACATCGCCGGTTGGGTGCAGGTTTGGGCGACCGACGCGAAGTAAACGTTGCGCTACGCCAGCAGTTCGTGGACGACGCGGCCGCTGACGTCGGTCAGGCGATAGTCGCGACCGCTGTGGTGATACGTCAGCTTCTCATGGTCGAAGCCGAGTTGATGCAGAATCGTCGCGTGCAGGTCGGGGACCGCGACGCGGTTCTCGACGGCATGGTAACCGAAATCGTCGGTCGCTCCGTAGACCGTGCCGGGCTTCACGCCGCCGCCGGCAATCCACATCGTGAAGCCGTGCGGATGGTGGTCTCGCCCCTTGCCGCTTTCGGCGACCGGCGAGCGACCGAACTCGCCTCCCCAAACGACGAGCGTCGTATCGAGCAGGCCGCGTTCTTTGAGATCGTCGAGCAGCGCGGCGATCGGGCGGTCCGTCTCCATACAGTGCAGGTCGTGATTCTTCTTCAGATCGTCGTGGGCGTCCCACGCTTTCGGGCCTTCGTTGCCGCCGCTGTAAACTTGCACGAACCGCACACCGCGCTCGACCAAACGTCGCGCCAGCAGCGCGTTGCGGCCGAAGTGCTGCGTGACCTTATCGTCGAGACCGTATCGCGCCCGCGTGCGGGCCGTCTCACGGTTAAGATCGACGCACTCGGCCGCGCCGCTTTGCATGCGGAACGCCAACTCGTACGAAGCGGTGCGGGCCGCGA
>CAMCTH010000191.1 GCA_945877965.1 Planctomicrobium piriforme
ACGCCGCCGAACGTCGCGCTCGCTTGGCGGCTCGCCAGTGGTACGGCGTCTCGAACTCGCGGCCCATGGCCAACGTCACGCCCTTCATGTACTACTACTCGCCGTCGTGGGGCTCGAACACGGGCAACGCCTATCAGTGGAGCGGTCGGATCACGGCCCCGGTCGTGGTCGAAGCTCGTCGGGCGGTCGTTGGACTCACCGGCTTCGGCACCTGGTAACGGCCGGCACGACGCACCGTCGGCAGCTATGCTGACGGGGCGTCGTTTGCGTCCCGTCGCCCCGCCGATTAGCCGATTATGTCGCTCGATTTCGTCGCTCGCCGTTACGATACCCACGAACCGGTTCGGGTCCGCACGGCGGCCGGCAAGATCGTCCGCGTCGAGCCGCTCGCGTCAACTTCTGTGAAGTCGCCGCTGCCGTGGGTCGCGCCGGGCTTCGTCGATGTGCAAGTGAACGGCTTCGACGGCCAAGAGTTCAGCGCCTTCGATCTGACGCCGGAAAAAGTGCTCCGGATCACGCAGCGGCATTATCCGTTCGGCGTCACCGGCTACTGCCCGACGCTGACGACGCAGAGCATCGCTTGCCTCACGCACGGCGTGGCGACGATCCATCAGGCGTGCGAGACGATGCCCGAGGTCGCGCGGCACGTCGTCGGCATCCATGTCGAAGGGCCGTACTTCTCGACCGAGGACGGCCCGCGCGGAGCCCATCCGAAGGAACATTGCCGCACGCCGAACTACGACGAGTTCCGCAGCCTGCAAGACGCCGCCGGCGGACGGATTCGGATCCTCACGATGTCGGTCGAGTTCGACGAGGCTCCCGACTTCATCGCCCAGGTGAGTGCGTCGGGTGTGACGGTCTCGATTGGCCACACCGGCGCGAGCGGGGCGCAGATCAAGGCGGCCGTCGATGCCGGGGCGACGATGAGCACGCATTTGGGGAACGGCGCCCACCGCATGTTGCGGCGGCATCCGAATTACATTTGGGACCAACTCGCCGAGGATCGGCTAACCGCGAGTTTGATCGTCGACGGGCATCACCTGCCGGCCGAGGTCGTGAAGTCGATGGTCCGCGCCAAGACGCCGGCGCGTACGGTGCTGGTGAGCGACGTCTCGGGCTTGGCCGGTTTGCCGGTCGGACGCTATCCGATGACGAGCGGCATCGAACTCGAGATTCTCCCCGACGGCAGGCTCTGCATTGCCGGGCAAGATCAGCTGCTGGCCGGCGCGTCGTTGCCGATCGGGTTCGGCGTCGCGAACGTCATGCGCTTCGCGGGCGTCGATCTGCAAACGGCCGTGACGATGGGCTCAACGGGTCCGGCCAAGTTGATCGGCGCACCGTGCGGCGGCCTGCGACCCGGCGATCGGGCCGACTTGGTGCTGTTTACGCTCGACGGGGAGCCGAGCGTGCTGAACGTCGCCGCCACGATTGCTTGCGGCGACGTGATCTTCGGCAAGATTTAGATCGAGCCGGGATTAGATTTTCGAACCGATCGGATCTACCCGACGGCCACGTCGATGCGATCGACGAGTTGCACGACACCGGCGACGCGACGAGCCCGTTGGCCGCCGAGTTGCTTTTCATAGTAGGTCTTCACCCGACCGGTGATCGTAACGACGCCGTTGTGAGCTTCGACGGCGAGTTGACGCAGGCCCGGCATGTGGCAGCCGGCCAAGTAGGAAACCACCCGGGTCTTGAGATCGCGATCGTTGGTCTCCGCCTCGTTATCCACCGCTTCGGTAGCGAGGGCGACGCAGCCGAGGCCGCTATCGATTCGGAGTTCGAGTTCTTGGTCCGCATCCGTTTCGGGCACAAGCTTCAAAGGCACGTTGGAATTCCTGGGGACCGAGATCATGGCGGCGTCCGTCGGAGAGAACTCAGTACGAGGCGATCGTCGCGACGGTTCGGCGAGAGTTCGTCGCGGCACTTTTACCCCTAAACAGCAAACAGCATGCCGACTACCGCCGGGTGCGCTGGTGCCGAAATGACCAGGGCGACTGGCCAAGCCGACTGTCGCGCAGTTGGCGCGGGTCGTCGCTCGTCGAAGAAAATTCTCTAGATAATCCGGTGACGCGAATCGTGCCCAGAAGTGTGCAGCTAGCAGCCAAAGTGACTAGCAGACGAGCAGAAACCGCACGAATCACAGCGCTGCCGGCGATGGAAAATCCGGCGTCGGCGATGGGCGATGGAATCTTGTGATGCGCCTGTAGGGAACGCCCTCTGTGGCGTTCCGTCCGGCTGGATCTGTAACCGCTCCGCGGAACGCCACGGAGAGCGTTCCCTACAAGCCTCTGCCGTCGCCTCGCAACTCCGCTTAACCTTCGCCCCTTACCAAGCAAACCCCAGGCCCGGACCGTCGAGGCACGCCGTGCCGACCGTCCCGTCGGTGATCTGGAACATCGACGGGTACCGATCCTGCCACCCTTCGTTTCCTTTCGGACAGTATTGCCGGCCGTTCCCTTCGATGGCCGCCACGGTCGGGATCCGGGCCGAGAGCGAGGCCGAATGCAGGAACGACGCCCCGATGCAGGTCAGGTCCTGCACACACAGGAACATGCCGAACTTCTGCGCCGCGGCCCCCATCAAGAGCGCCTCGGTCTGGCCTTTGCATGCCTTCAGGGCCACGCCCGAGTAACCCAGCTCGCGGCAGTAGAGCAGGCTATCGAGATCGACGAGTGATTCGTCGATGACGACCGGCTTGATCTTTGCCGCCGCGTGCATCTTGTTCTCGGGATGAGCCCGGAGGTTGCGATGCGTCGGCTGTTCGATGTACTGCACCCGATCGAAGGCTGCGGGAGATTGCTCGCGGAGTTGGTTGAGGAAGTCGAGGATGTACTGCACGTTCGCGCACTTCTCGTTGAAGTCGCACGAGTAGTTCCACGACGTACAACCGCGGGCTGCTTGGGCTTCGACCGACACGCGTTCGATCGTCTTCACGCGCTCGACGTCCCAGCGGAGATCATCGCCGTTGAGTTTGATCTTGAGATGCGTCAGGCCATTGTAGGTAATCCACTCGCCGAGCGTGTTCGGCAGTCCGTCGTCGAGCCGCGTCGTCACGTCGCCGTCCGTCAACGCATCGAGCGCGCCGACAAGATGATAGAGGGGCATCCGCGCCTTCGGCTCACGCAGCGTGTAGCGATCGAGATACTCGCCGGCGAAATCGGGCGTCAGGTAGTACGCCAGATCGTGATCGACGAACTCGGGCCCGAGCAGATCGTACGAATTCGCGCCGAGCGCGCGACCTTGGGCATCGTGAATCGCCGCTTCGAGCGGACTCGCGGCGACGAGCTGCGCCAGTCGCGGCATCGGCTCGGATAGGTTCAGTTCGCGGACGACCTCGGTCGCCGTCGCGGCATGTTGTTGCGCCAGCAAGTGCGTGAGGTCGAGCGGATGGGCCGTCTCGTTGCATTCGATCGCCTGGCGATTCACACGTTCGGCAAACGCGACCAGGGCTCGCTCCGTGTCGGGCGCAGGGACCGCACCCGGCCAAGCCCACACGTTTCCCATCGGCATCGAGCCGCGACCGCGAGCGCGGCGGCCGTCGCGGGTTTCGATATCGACCAAGGCGTTGAGGACGACGACGTCGGTAACGACGCGGCCGCCGAACTTGATCGGCGAACGGTAGGCGATCTTTTCCGTCTGCGTTTCCACGGCCAGAATGCGAACGTCGGTCGGCTTGGGCACGGCGAACCTTTGCGGTCGGAATGCGGGGATTTCGGGATGAATCGCCGCCTATCGTAACCGACCGTCGCGCTTATACCAAGTTCTTGCGCACAGCCCAAACCGCCGCTTGCGTACGATCGTTCACGCCGATCTTGCGCAAGATGTGTTGCACATGTTCCTTCACCGTTTCGTAACTGATCCCGAGCGCCTGGCCGATCTCTTTGTTCGTCAGACCGTGCGCGAGTTGACGCAGCACCTCCGACTCGCGCTGGGTCAGCGGCACTTCGACCTCGGCCGACATCCTCGGCGTGGCAAGCGCGCCGGTCACGCGACGGAGTTCATCGCGAGTCCAAGCATCTTCGCCCCCGGCCGCTTTGCGAATCGCGCCGATCAACTCGTCGCGGCTGGTCGCTTTGAGCAAGTAGCCGTTCGCTCCCAGGGCCACAGCCCGCGCGACGTAGGTCGGGTTGTCGTACGTCGAGAGCATGATGATCTTGAGCGTCGGATGTTCCATCCGCAGGCGGCTCAGCGCCGTCAGACCGTCCATCTCGGGCATGCGAATGTCGAGCAAGACCACGTCCGGTTGCGATTTGCGGACTGCCGCCACCGCCGCTTCACCGTCGCTCGCTTCTGCGACGACGGTGATATCGGTGTTGACCAGCAGGCTCTTGATGCCAAGACGTACCACTTCGTGGTCGTCCGCAATCAGCAGTTTGATTGTCATAGTTCAGTGGCGGCGATGTCGTCGGTTGGGGCGTTGATCAAAGGTAATGTGACGCGTATGGCAGTCCCTTGCCCCGGGTAGCTAATAAATTCGGCCGATCCTCCGAGCAGTCGTGCGCGCTCGTCGATGCCGCGCAGTCCGTATTGACGACGACGGGCTTGTGCGAGGTCGAAGCCTCGCCCGGCGTCTCGCACTTCAACGTGGATCCAGGGTCCCTCTTGCCGCAACTCAACGCGGCACTCGGCGGCGCCGCTGTGCTTGGCGGCATTGTTGAGGGCTTCTTGAACGATGCGGAACAGCGTCGACTCTTGGAGAGCCGAGAGCCGTTGGAATTGCACCGCGTGCACGAACTTGACATGCATCGCGCTGCGGCGGCTATGTTCTTCGACTAAGAACTCAATCGCGCCGATGAGGCCGTTCCCTTCGAGTCCCGGCGGACGGAGACCGCCGATGAGTCGGCGCGCTTCGTCCATCGCTTCGCGAACGAGTTGCATGCTGACGGCGAGATCCTCGTCGCCGGCCAGTTGATCGGCCCGTTTCGACGCCAGGGCTTCGAGCCGCATCAGTGCGCCGGTCATCAGTTGCACGACGCCGTCGTGAAGGTCGTAGCTAGTCAGCCGGCGGTCGCGATCTTGGGTGGTGATCAAGTGCCGGAGGAACCGACGTTCCGATTCCAGGGCCGCTTCGATCTTCTTCCGCTGCGTTTCGTCGCGGATAATCGCCATCGCGCCGGTCTGCATGCCGCGCTCGTCGAAGATCGGCGAGGCGCAAACGCGGACCCATTTGCCATCGGGCAGATTGGGATTGCGCACGAACATGTCGAGGTAGTCGACGTGCTCGCCGCGCAGAGCGCGGATTAGCGGCAGTTGTTCGTAGGGGAACGGCGTTCGTCCGTCGGGCAGAAAGAGTCCATACTCGCGGGACCAGTTCTCGCTCGGACCCGTCGTCGGGCCCATGCCGAAGATCGCCTCGGCCGCAGCGTTGAACTTCACCAACCGTCCCTGCATGTCGACCAGCGCCGCCCCTTCATTGAGGGCGTCGAACACGGCTTGCATCATGCCGGCGGTCGACGACTTCGGCGGGTTGATCTCCGGCAGCAAGTCGCCGCGCGCCATGACGACGGTGTCTTGCTCTCGCGCCGGGCGCGGCGGATCGGCCGATTCCGGTTTGCGATTGCGAGAGTCGGAGTTTTTATTCACGACGTTACCGATATGCTGAGTGAGGAATAACGTGGAGGATGAAACGACGAGTGGCCGAGCCGACTGCGAACTCAGCAAGTCATCGGATCCGCAAAAGCGAAGCGACGGTCTAACCTGGGGGTCTTTCCTCCAACCGAAGTGCGAGGCGCTCGACCGATTTTTCCAAGTAGCGTCAGGATGAATCGCGGCGAAAACCAAGTGCCATCAGCAACGTCGAGGCGCAGAAAGCGCAAGGCAATTCCGATGCGTGTCATTCAGTATTACCGCTAATCTCTTCCTGAAATATAACGTCCAGGGTCAACGAAGCTACCTAAACTGGGGAATCCCGCCGATCCCTAGGGACGATCACCCTAGCAAGGAGTACGGTAAATTTGCGTACTCCCCCCCACGAGATCGTAACCCATAAGGGGTGATGGAATCACTCCCATATAAGAGGGGGTGTTGAACCACTCATAGTCCCTGAGTGGCTTTTGAGTGGGAAGTCTGATAGGGATTTCGAAACCGACACCCCGAACAACTTGCCATGAACAAAGCCTTTACCAAAGAACCTGAGCAGTCCGGCGGGAACTGTCCGCGTTGCGGCAGTTTGGGGACGGCGGTGGGATGCGAGACGCTGGACTCTTTCATTTTGCCCGAGGCGCGGGCCGAACTGGGCAATTCGGCGTACTTCTGCGGGTTTGCCCGATGCGAGGCGGCGTATTTCGACGATTACGAGCGGGTCGTGACCGTCGAGCAACTTCGGCGCGCAGTCTGGCCGAAGGATTTAACCGCTCCGATCTGCGGATGTTTCTGTCTGACTTCCGAAGATGTGGCTGCGGATATCCGCGAGGGAGGCGTCACCCGGATCAAGGGGGTCGTAACGAAGGCCGGCGGTCCGACGGCCGATTGCAAGCACCTGGCCGCCGACGGTCGGAGCTGTGCGGCCGAGGTTCAGCGGTACTACTTCAAGCTTCGCACGCCGCGAGCCGATTAGCACCGCAGGGCGTTGCGATGAGCGGTTGCGTCGATCGCAAAGCCAACGCCGCTAAGAAGTTTTGTCGGATCACAGACCGTGCGGTAGAATCCAGCAAGGCGGTTTGCCGACGATTCTCGCCGCGCTTGCCGCCTCTGTTTCGGTCCCACGTCCACCGACCCCCGCAGCGAGAGCCACGCATGTCGCAGGCCATCGTCAATCCGGCCGACGTTCGACGTTTTGCGAACAGCCTGAAGGTGTTTTGCAGCGAGTTGCAATCACAAACCACGTTGCTGCGCGCCCAAATGGGGAGCCTCGGCCAAACCTGGCGCGATCAAGAGCACGAAAAGTTCATGCAGGAATTCGAGCAGACCGTCCTGGTCATCTCGCGCTTTCTTGATGCCGCGGGCCAGCACATTCCGTTTCTGCTCCGCAAAGCCGAACGCATCGAAGAATATCTCCAACAGCGATAGGCGGCCGCCATGGACTCGCAGGTCCGCGTCGCTTCGCTCGACCGGTTTCAAGACTTTCGCAACGCGTACGCCAAATTTGGCGACGTCGCGCAGCAGGCGTTGCTCACGGTCGATCTCGAAATTCGCCGCATGCTCGACTGGCTCGAAAAAGATCAGGCCGCCTATTGGAAAGGCGAGATTCGTCGTCGCGAAGAGAAGCTGAACGAAGCAAAGGCGGCCCTGCATCGTAAACGGATCACCGCCACGTTCGGCAACGTCGCGACCGACGCCGACGAAATCGTCGCGGTCCGTCGTGCCCAAGCGAAGCTCGAAGCGGCCGAAGCGAAGATGAAAGCCGTCAAGCAGTGGTATCAAGCCGTCGAACAAGAAGTGACCGAGTATCGCGGCCCTTCGCGGCAGTTCGGCAACATCCTCGAAGCCGACGTTCCGCAGGCCTTGGCCGCGCTCGAACGGATGATGACGAGTCTCGAAGGGTATCTCAACGTCGCAGCCCCGTCGTCCGGCAGCGGCTTGGCAACGAGCGGCGTCGGTAACGGTGCAACGTCGGCCGAGCAAGCGGCGATTGCCGCGATCTTCTCGCCGCCCCCTCCGTCGGCCGCGCAGACCGAAGGTTCGGCCGATGCGTCCGATAAAGACGCCGCGACCGCCGAAACGGAAGGTGCCGCATGAAGCAAGGCGATCTCAGTCCGGTGGTCGGCACGCTGCGGCATGCCTTGCGCGATCTGCAAGCGAAGTGGGCCGATACGAAAGAAGTCTGGAACGACCAGGTCGCGATTCGTTTCGAAGAGAAATCGATTCTGCCGCTCGACGCTCCGGTCTCGACGGCGATCAAAGCGATCGAACGCTTAGGCAACGTGATGGTCAAGGCGTACGACGCTTGCTCACCCGACCGCGATTAAAGTCCGCGCAATCACCAAGTCCGCGCAATCAACAGAGACCGAGGAGTTAGCCGAACATGGCCGAGGCGGACTGGGTGCAGCGGCAGAATGGCGTGCTGCAAACGTTGGCGGAGATGATTCGTCGCCGGCGCAGCGCAGGCATTCAGGCCGAAGCGGACTATCAGCA
>CAMCTH010000192.1 GCA_945877965.1 Planctomicrobium piriforme
TCTAGTGACCTACTCTTGGGGTGAATGCGCTCCGGTGCGTCACCTCAATCGGGTCGGCGGCGGAACGCGAGCCTGGCGAGTGCGGCCATGTTTTGCAATGTTACGCTAGAATCGCTTCCGCTCGGCGCGCGCCTCGGCAGCTCGATCTACGACGAACGGCAAACCAAGCTGTTGGCGGCCGGTGCCGAGATCACCGAGCAACTGCTCGGCTCGCTGCAACGACGCAGCATCGACTCGGTCGTCGTCAATCAACAAGACCTCGGCCGCATCTTTGCGTTTCAGCCCCAAGGCAAGTCGCGGATCACACCGGGGGATCGCCATGACGTCCGCGCGACGTTGGAAAACGACGTCAGCCGCGAACTTGATCGCGAACTACGTCTGCGCCCGCTGCCGGTTCTGACGCCGTCGCGAAATCCATTCGCCGCGAAGTTGCGGCCGACTTCGCCGCAGGCCTACGATTCCGACCTGACCAACTATCTCGCCGAACGTCGTGAGTTTCATGTGCAGCGACTGCACACGCTCGTCGAGTCGTGCGCGAAAGGGGATGCCTCCGATCTTGAACTCACGGCCGACGTCTTTCGCGATTCGCTCGCCGGCGCGATGGAAGACGTCGATGCCTATGCCTGCCTAGGGGCGAACCCGTACATGCTGCCGTACCCTTCGCGGCACGTGATCCACACCGCGATGGTCGCCGCGGCGATCGGCCTGAAGCTGGGTCTCGATGAAAAGAATCTGCACGAACTCGGCATCGGCTGCCTGATCCACGATCTCGGCATGCTGAGCGTCGATCGGATGACCGTCGGCGCGAAGAAGTTTTTAGAACCGCTCGAGTTCAGTGAGATCGCCAAGCACCCGCTGCGAACCTTTGAGCTGATCGAAAAACAAATCGACGTCGTTCCGCTCGGTTCGCGGATGGTCGCTTACCAAATGCATGAACGTTGCAACGGCAGCGGCTACCCCCGGGGACGAACGAAAGAACAAACGCATCCGCTAGCCCGTATCGCCGCGGTCGCCGATGCCTTCACCGCCTTGGTCACCGCGCGCCCCCATCGTCCCGGCATGCTCCCATACGCCGCCGTTGAAAAACTCTTGCGTGATACGTCGCGCGGGCTCTTCGATCCGCAGGTCGTTCGCGGCTTACTGCAGGCGGTCGGTCTGTTTCCCGTCGGCTCGTTCGTCGAATTGAACGACCGCCTCGTCGGCCGCGTGATTCGCGCGAACCAGACCGACTACACGCGCCCCCTGATCGAAATGTGGCCCGCGGGTCGCACGGCAGGAACGCCGGCGATCGTCGACTTGGCTCTGGAAACACACCTCTCGATCGTTCGGCCGCTGACCGGGATTCGCTCGTAAACGCAGCGTAATCTCCGCGGCTCGGCCACTATCGGCCCCGGGCGACGCGCGGTAGTCTCGAAGGCGTTCCGCTCCCCCGACGCTTTCGCCGAGTTGCTTCGCATGACCGATCTCGCCGCACATGATCCTTCGGCCGACTTCACGACGCTCCGTTGGCTCGGCGACGTCGACGGGCATCTCGAGCTGCTCGATCAAACTCGCCTGCCGATCGAAGTCGAATACCTCCCCGTCCGCGACGTCGACGTACTGTTCGAAGCGATTCGCTCGCTGCGCGTCCGCGGCGCTCCGGCGATCGGCATCGCAGCGGCGTACGGCGTTTGTCTCGGCCTGCAATCGGCGGCGACGGCCGACGAATCAAGCTTCTATCAGCAACTGAACGCGACGGTAAAGTATCTCGCGTCAAGCCGACCGACGGCCGTCAATTTGTTTTGGGCCTTGGAACGGATGCGACTCAAGGCGGAGAGCTTGCGTGGCGAGTTTGCCCCGGCTAGTCTCCGAGCGGAGTTGCTTGCCGAATCGAAGCGAATTCACGACGAGGATCGCGCGATGTGCCGAGCGATCGGCATGCACGGCGCGACCCTATTGCAAGACGGCGACGGCGTGCTGACCCACTGCAACGCCGGCGGCCTGGCGACCGGCGACTACGGCACCGCGCTCGCGCTGATGTACACGGCTCACGAACAAGGGAAGAAGCTAAAAGTCTTCGCCGATGAGACTCGGCCGTTGTTGCAAGGGGCGCGCCTGACGGCGTGGGAACTGCAACATCGCGGGCTCGACGTCACGCTGATCTGCGACAACATGGCCGCTCAGGTGATGCGCGAGGGACGAATCCAAAAAGTCGTCGTCGGGGCCGACCGCATTGCCGCCAACGGCGATGCGGCCAATAAGATTGGGACCTACGGCGTTGCGGTTCTTGCGGCGGCGCACAATATCCCGTTCTACGTCGCCGCCCCGTCGTCGACGTTTGATCTCTCGCTCCCCAGCGGCGACGGCATCCCGATCGAGCAACGCGATCCGCGCGAAGTGACGCACGGCTTTGGTTCCTCGACCGCGCCCGCAGGCGTGAAAGTTTACAACCCGGCGTTCGACGTTACGCCGGCCCGCCTCATCCGCGGCGTCATCTGCGAGCGCGGCGTCATCAGTCCGGTGAATGCCGATTCGATTCGTAGTATGCTGGGTTAGGCGATCTATTCCATCCGAATGACGAGATCGCCCGTCTCGACGTGGCTGCCGGCTTGCACCGTCACTTCGGCGATCTTGCCGTCGCGTTCGGCGTAGATCGTCGTTTGCATCTTCATCGCTTCGAGCGACAGGAGCTTCGCCCCCTTCTTCACGTCGTCGGCTACGCGGACCGCCGTCTCGACGACCATGCCCGGCATCGGCACGCCGATATGCAGCGGGTTATTGGGGTCGGCCTTGCGACGATGTTCGACGACCTGCTTGAGCGACTTGTCGCGGACGCTCGCTTCGCGCTGCTGGCCGTTGAGCTCGAAGAAGATGTTGCGGTACCCGTCTTCTTGCGCATCGCCGATCGTCAGCAGCTTGATAATCAGCAGCTTGCCGCTTTCGATCTCGATGCTCACTTCTTCGCCCGGCTGCGGACCATAGAAGAAGACCGACGTCGGCAGGACGCTGAGGTCGCCGTACTGCTTGCACTGCGCAAGAAACTCGGTGTAAACGCGCGGATAGATCAGGTAAGTGATGACGTCGCGATGAGTCGGCTTCTCGCCCGACTTCTTCTCCAACTCCTTGGCAGCGGCGTCGAAATCGGCCGGCGGCAGGCTCGCGCCGGGGCGCTTGGTGAGCGGCTTTTCCCCCCGCAGCACTCGCTTTTGGAGAGCTTTGGGAAATCCGCCCGGCGGCTGGCCCATGCGGCCCGAGACGAGATCGATGATGCTCTCGGGGAACGCCAACTCGCGGCGTTCGTCGAGAATGTCGGCCGGCTTCAGGTTGTTCGCGATCATGAACAGGGCCATGTCGCCGACTGCCTTCGACGACGGCGTGACTTTCACGATGTCGCCGAGCAGTTGGTTCACTTCGGCGTAAACATAGGTGATCTCGCGCCAGCGATGTCCCAAGCCGACGGCTTGCGCTTGCTCGTAGAGGTTCGTGTACTGCCCACCCGGCATCTCGTTGTGGTAGACGTCGGCGGTGCTCGACTTCATGCCGCTTTCGAACGGCGAGTAGAACTCGCGGACCGCTTGCCAGTAGTCGGCCGTGATCTGCAACTGGTCGGGAACGAGCGTCGTGTCGCGCTTCGTGAACCGCAACGTTTCGACGATCGAGTTGAGGTTCGGTTGAGACGTCAGGCCCGACAGCGGCGCGAACGCGGCGTCGGCGATGTCGAGTTTCTGTTCCGCCCCCTTCAAGATCGCGGCGGCTTGCACGCCGGCCGTGTCGTGGGTGTGGAAGTGGATCGGAATGCCGATCTCTTGCTTGAGGGTCTTGACCAGCATCTCGGCCGCGTAAGGTTTGCACAGACCGGCCATGTCCTTGATGGCCAGGATGTGCGCCCCCATCTTCTCTAACTCTTTCGCCATCTCGACGTAGTACTTCAGTCCGTACTTGTCGCGCTTCGGATCCAAGATGTCGCCCGTGTAGCAGACGGCCGCCTCGCAAATGGCGCCGCTCTTGATGACCGCCTCCATGGCCGGCTTCATGTTCGGCAGCCAGTTGAGCGAATCGAAGATGCGATAGACGTCCATCCCCGCCTGCGTCGCTTCTTTGCAGAACTCGCGGATCAAATTGTCCGGATAGTTCGCATAGCCGAGCGCGTTCGAGGCCCGAAACAGCATCTGAAACAGGATGTTCGGGATCTTCTCGCGCAGGTCGGCCAGCCGTTGCCACGGACACTCGCGGAGGAACCGCATCGCCGTGTCGAAAGTCGCCCCGCCCCACATTTCGATCGAGAACAACTCTGCATGATTCCGGGCATAATGCTCGGCAATCCGCAACATGTCGTACGTCCGCAACCGCGTGGCGAGCAGCGACTGATGCGCGTCGCGCATCGTCGTGTCGGTTAGCAGCAAGCGCTCTTGCTTAAGGATCCAGGCGCTAAACTTCTCGGCCCCGAGTTCCTTGAAGAGATCGCGCGTTCCCTTCGGCAGCGGCTGTTTGTGATCGAGCGTCGGCACCGGTGCGTGATCGCGATTGATGACCGTCGGCTTCTGCTTGATCGTCGGGTTGCCGTTGATGATCGTTTCGGCCAGATAGTTGAACAGCTTCGAGGCGCGGTCCTTGCGCACCTGGAACTGAAACAACTCGGGCGTCTCATCGAGGAACCGCGTCGTAAAACCGCCGGCGAGGAACTTGGGGTTCGTCACTAAGTTGATGAGGAACGGAATGTTCGTCTTCACGCCGCGAATGCGGAACTCTTGCAGGCCGCGCTCCATCCGGCCGGCCGCCTCTTCAAAGCTGCGGCCCGACGTGATCACCTTCACCAACAGCGAATCGTAATACGGAGTGACGACGGCCCCCGAGAAGGCCGATCCGGCATCAAGCCGGACGCCCGGGCCGCCGGTCGATCGATAGTGCGACAAGCGACCGTAGTCGGGCAGGAATTTGTTCGAGGGGTCTTCGGTCGTCACGCGACATTGAATGGCGTAGCCGTGCGTGACGATCTTCTCTTGCGAACTGAGCCCGATGAGCGGATCGGCGAGCGTGCGACCTTGCGCGACCAGCACCTGCGTGCGGATCAGATCGACGCCGGTCACTTCTTCCGTGCAGGTGTGCTCAACTTGAATCCGTGGGTTGACTTCGATGAAGTAGAACTTGCCGGTGTCGGTGTCGACGAGGAACTCGACGGTGCCGGCGCTCTGGTAGTTGACGGCATGCCCGACAGCGAGCGCAGCATCGCAGATTTCCTTCCGTAGCGTCGCGTCGAGGTTGATCGCCGGGGCGATTTCGACGACCTTCTGATGCCGACGTTGCAGCGAACAATCGCGCTCGAACAGGTGGACGAGGCGACCGTGCTTGTCGCCCATCAGCTGCACTTCAATGTGCCGCGGTCGCGGGATGAATTTCTCGAGGAAGACGTCGTCGGAGCCGAACGCATTCAGACTCTCTCGCTGCGCCGACTCGAGCGCTCCGGCAAGTTCCGGCTCGGTCGGGACGACGCGCATGCCGCGTCCGCCGCCACCCTTGGCCGCCTTCAACAGAACCGGATAGCCGAGTTTCTCTGCGAGCTTCTTGGCTTCGTCGACGCTCGCCAGCGGCTTGTTCGAGCCCGACAGAACCGGCACGCCGGCTGCGACCGCAATCGAACGGGCCGTGATCTTGTCGCCGAGCTTGTCCAGAATGTCGGGCGAAGGTCCGCAGAACGTGATGCCGGCCCGCTCGCAAGCGCGCGCGAGTTCCGGGTTCTCCGACAAGAAGCCGTAGCCGGGATGAATCACGTCGACGTCGTGCGCCTTGGCGACGTCGATGATGCCGTCGATATCGAGATACGCGCGGATCGGCTCGCCGGCCTTGCCGACTTGATACGCCTCGTCGGCTTTGAAGCGATGCAACGCGAAGCGATCTTCGTGCGAGTAGATGGCGACGGTGCGAATGCCCAACTCGTGGGCAGAACGGAAGACGCGAATCGCGATTTCGCTACGATTGGCGACCAGCAGTTTTTTGAACGTCTTAATCACGGCAGTTCTAGGACGAAAAGAGTAGGGCGGAGTGCGTAGTACGGCGCAGCGGGCGAGCGCAAAGATTCGTAGTTTAACGCCTTGACGCCCCCCCTTCCAGACGCGAAGTGCCGACCGCAAGACTTACGGCAACTTAATGCGAATCAAGACCGCGAAGACTGCGTGGATCCCGATGACAAGCCAACTTAACCGTTCAACTCGCTCGGTTGCAGCGTCACGTGCACAATCCGCTGCCGGTTCCAGGTATAGGTCATGTGCAGCGTCGCGTCGGCGGCTTGGATGATGGCCGGGTACGAGAACTCACCGGGCGTTTGCTCCAGCGTGACGGCGAGCTTCCAGGTCTTGCCGTCGTCGTTGCTCACGCTCACCGCTAGCGGCGTGCGCCCCTGGTGCGTCGGGTTAAAGATCAACGCCAAGCGACCGTCGGCCAGCGTCACGGCGTCGATGCCCGAGTTGGGATTCGGCAGGTCCTTCAACTCTTCGGCCGTCGACCAAGTCAGGCCTGCATCGCGGCTCGTCGACGCACAGATCGCCCCAATGCCGCGACTCCGCATCAGCGCGAGCAACGTGCCGTCGCGGCGTCGGACGATCGCCGGCTGAATGACGCCGAATGAATGCTTGGGATGATAGATCGGGCCGTGATGCGTCCAGTTGCGGCAGCCGTCGACGCTGCGATCGACCCAGCAGGCCCAATTCTTGTACGACTCGACCGACGTCGGTGACAGGACCGAACCGTCGGCCAGTTGGATCGGCTTGTTCTTGATCGGCCCGAGCAGGCCGGCCGGCATGATGAAGCTCTCGCCCCAAGTGCGGCCCGCATCTTTGCTGCGACGAAAGAAGCCCGACCAATCGCGCGGGCTCGTGCCGATCTTGTAATACAGAATGATCTCGCCCGACTTCTGCTCGCGGAACAGCACCGGATTCCAGCAGGGCACGTTCGGCTCCTGGGCGACGACCTCCGGAGCCGACCAAGTTTTGCCGCCATCGCCGCTGCGCGCGAGCCAGATTTTGACGTCGGGCGCTCCTTCTTGGGTTCCCGCAAACCACGCCGCCAAGAACTTGCCGGGCTCGCTCTCGACGATCGTCGAGGCGTGGCACGACGCGAACGGAGCTTGCTCGAAGATGTAGCGACGTTCCATAGGAGCCGTTGACGGTTGACGGTGGGGAGTTGGAGGAAGCAGACGCTAAGCGTGTTTGCCGTCGACATCGACTTGGTCGCGAAAGGATAGTGCAAACAGCACCATCACGGCGGCGGCCCCCGCGGCGGGATAGAGCCAGAAATCTCGCCAGTTCACGACATCGATTAATTTGTCGCCGACTTGCTGCTGCGTGGTCACGGCTTGCTGCACGATGCCTGACAGTTCGGCACCGATGAAGCTACCGACGCCCAGCGTCGCAAAAGCGATAAAGCCTTGCGCTGCGCCACGGATGCTGGGGTTGGCTTTCCGATCGACGTACATCTGGCCCGTGACGAAGAAAAAGTCGTAGCAGATGCCGTGCAGCAGAATACCTGCGTAGAGCATCCAGTCCACCTTCGGGTCGGCGCCGAATGCGAACAGAGCGTATCGCGCAGCCCAGCAAGCCATGCCGACGAGCAGCATGTACTTCACACCGAGTCGGGCAAAGAACATCGGAATGAGCAGCATGAAGAAGAACTCGGACATCTGCCCGAACGTCATCTTGTCGGCCGCGTGTTCGACGCCGATCGCGTTGAGGAAGGCGTTGGTGTAGTTGTAGTAGAACTGCAACGGAATGGCGATCAAGAACGAGCCGATCACGAAGACGGCGAACGACCATTGCTTCATGAGCTTCAAGGCATCGAGCCCGAGTACGTCGCCGAACTTCACCGCCTGTCCGCGATTCTTTGGAGGCGTGTGCGGTAAGACCAGGCAATAGATGCCCAGTAAAGCCTGTGCGACGGCGGCGATCAGCATCGGAATCGACGTCGGCTCGATGCTCTTAACGTCCGCGTTTGCCGGAAGCATAGCGCTGACGGCGATTGCACCGTCGAGCACTTTGAGTTGCTTGCCGACTAAGAAACCGGCGACGATCCAGCCGA
>CAMCTH010000193.1 GCA_945877965.1 Planctomicrobium piriforme
TCGCTTGTTCCCTACAAGAACAGTCTGGCGTTCGAGTAGGGTCGGATTATGCTGAAGGTATGGCTTATTACGCCGTACACTCGACGACCGCGGCCGCTCCTTCGCTGGCGTTGGCGTTACGAAAGATTTCGTACACGCCGACGGCGCGACTGGCCGTGGCGTATCGACTCATCCCGCGTTACGACGATTGCTACACGCCGTCGTGCTGCGATCCGGCGCGAATTCAGTGCGCCCCGCATTACGACATCCGCGGCATCCGCCCACTCGGCAACGCCTGGTATCTCGACCGGCTGCTGATGGGAGGCCAAGTGGGCGACAGCTTGCCGCTGACGAACCTGCGGCTTTGCGTCGAACGTGAACTCGGCCTAGGACAGGGCTTCGACGCCTGCGCGTAAGGCTTTTCTCACGCCGCGCGATGAATTCGCAGCGCGTGTTCCGCATCGGCCGGTGCGATGTAATTCCCGCGGCGCAGCGGCTCGCGTGGGAACGGGAGTTCGCCCGCTTTCGTCGCTCCCGACTCGGCCCACGTTTCGGCTTCGATCGTCAGCCGCGTCACCATCCGCTCGACTTCGAGTCGATAGTGCTCCAAGCCGTCGCGGTCGAGCTTGCGGGGCAAGATCATCTCGGGCCCCATCACGCAGCGGGCCCGCGACCAGGGGCGGGGAATCGCAAAGCGGTCCCAGCTTCCCATTCGCCAGGGACGATCGTAACCGTAACCCATCGGCACGATCGGCAGGCCGAGCTTCGACGCGAGGTAAATCGGCCCGGTCGCCATGACGCGCCGCGGCCCGCGCGGGCCGTCGGGAGTCATCGTCAGGTGACTGCGGCGCGACGTGCGAATCAATTCGCGCAACGAAGCGCTCGCCCCGTCGAACGTCGAGCCCCGAACGACGCCGAAGCCCAAGTGATGCGCCACGCGGCTGAGAATTTCGGCGTCGCGATGCCGACTCAAGAGCATCGTCAGGTTGGCGTGCCCGCGACGATCCAGCGGCAGCAACACATACTCGTGCCAGAACAAATACAGCCGCCGACGATCCGGCACGTCGAGCGCCGGATCGACCGAGCGATCGTACAACGCCCAACGACAATCGAGCGTCGCCATCCAACGACGAATGAGACAAGTGGCCAGTAGGCCGGCGCTGTTCGTGATGAAAGGATGGTTGAGTCGCATGCGGAAATGATAAACGCTAAATGCTAAATGATGAATGCCAGAGGAGCAGTCGCGTTCCGGCCGTCATTTAGCATTTATCACTCATCATTTATCGCTCCCGAAAAAACTTCCGTCGCGGGGCCGGTCATGAAGACGCGATCGTCGTCGGCCCAGCGGAGTTCCAAGTCGCCCCCCGGCAAGTGGGCCAGCACGCGGCGGCCGTGGCGCTTCGTCAACGCTCCGCTGACGCAAACGGCGCTCGCCCCGGTGCCGCAGGCGAGCGTGATGCCGCTGCCGCGTTCCCAAGTACGCATCGTCAACTCATCGGAACTGTGGACCTGCACGAAGTGGACGTTGATCCGTCGCGGGAAGACCGCCAGATGTTCGAGCACCGGGCCGATCTGTTCGAGCGGCACGGCGGCGACGTCGCGACAGTACAACGTCACATGCGGATTCCCCATCGAGACGCACGTCATCCGCGGATCGAGTCCCGCCGCTTCACTCCAACCGGCAAACGGCTCGGGCGACGTGTAGTCGAACAGCGGCACATCGACGATGCGCGACTTCGGATCGAAGCCGGGAAGAGCGGTTGGAATCTTGGCCGCTTCCAGAATCGGCGGGCCCATGTCGACCGTCGCGCGGCTCACTTTTTGGTTCGCGACTTCGAGGTCGATCGTCAGCACCCCTGCGCCGGTCTCGATCTTGAGCGGCGACTTCTTGGCGATGCCGTGATCGTACACATACTTGGCGACGCAGCGGACGCCGTTGCCGCACATCTCGCTTTCCGAACCGTCGGCGTTGAACATACGCATCCGGGCATCGCCGACTTCCGACGGGCAGATCAGAATCAGACCGTCGCCGCCGACGCCGTAATGACGATCGGCCACGCGGCGAGCCAGGGCCGGCGGATCGCTCGGCATCTTTTCGGCGAAGCAATCGACGTAAACATAGTCGTTGCCCGCGCCTTGCATCTTGGTGAAGCGCATGAAGGAGGTTCGGGGTTCAGGGTTCGGAGTTCGTAAGTACCGGGCCGCATCGTCGCGACGGCGATGATGCGTTGCATCTTCCGATAGTTTACGAACTCCGCGTCGCCCGCTCCAGTCGGGTTCAGCCGGTGAGGTCGAGATGCGAGCCCGAAGTGCCGGTGGGATCGATCGCTTGCGGCGCGTCGACCGCCGGCGAATCACCGACCGAAGACTCTTCGCCGTTCGGTGCCGGCTCGTGGAAGAAGGCGTAGCCGAGTCGACCGTCGGCGTCGCGATCGGTCGCTTCGTGATTCTCACCGTCGGTCCGGCCGACGCCCGCGGCATCGTCGGCCGCCGTTTCGGAATGGGCGTGACGAATGCGGTCGGCCACCGCCTCTTGCGATTTCGCGACGTCCGCGGCTTTGCCGGCCGACGGGGCGCCGACCACGCTGCCGATGATGCCAAGGGATCCGATGCTCATAGCGAGGCTCCTTACTACAAGGATAGGTCGCGGGGCTCTCGGTGTACGTCTGGTTGTGAGGGGTTGGTTGGTTTTGTCGGGAACGCCCTCCGCGGCGTTCCGTCTGTCTCGTTTCTGCGGAACGCCGCGGACGGCGTTCCCTGCCATTGTTACGTCATCTCTGATCGAACGGCGAATTTTGCGGCGGCGCAATTTGCACTCCGCCGGTCGGCGTGCGCGGCGTGAGCGGGCGTTGCAACTCGGCCTGCAGTTGCTCCAGGGCTTGGTTCACGCCCGGAAACGCCTCGCGGCGAATCTGCGGGTTGGTCGTCGTGCCGTCGACGTGGATCAGCAAAATCTGCTGGCTCGCGCCCCCCAGCAACTGCCGCATGCCGGGCGTGCGGCGGGCGTCGCTGCCGATGACCGTGCGGAAGACCAGCGCGATTCGATTGTCGACGAGGTTCAACTCGCCGCGTCCTTGCAGACTGATGGCGTTGCCCGAGAAATCGATCCGCTCCAAGTAGCAGTGCTCGCCTTGGATGACGAATTGGATGTCGCTTTCGGTGAAGCCACCGGCGTCGGGATTGCGCAGGCTCAGTACTTTCAACAACGAAACCATCGCGGGCGTTTGGTAGATGTCGGCGTTGCGGAGTTGAATGCTGCCGCGCCCTGCGACGCCGTTGCGACTGCTTCCTTTGCCGCGGAGATCGACCGTCGCCGCCATTTCTCCGGTCAGCTTGCCGGCTCCAGGCAATTGCTCGCCTGCGAAGCGCGCCAGATCGCCGCCGGTGAGCGTCGCCAGGAACGCATACTCGGGCTCGTCGCCGGGGACGACCCAACCGTCGGCCACGACGTTGCCGCCGTAGAGCTTGCCGGTGATCCGTCGTTCGGGCTGCTGCTGACGACGACGGTCGGCCCAGAAGCCGAGCAACACTTGCTCATTGTCGATCCAAATCGGCCCGAGGACTTCGGTGAATTGATAGTCGCCGTAAGAGATCGAATCGAGTTTGATTTCCCCCTGCGATTCGAAGCGGCCGCCGGCGCTCTTGCCGGAAAGCCAGAGCGAACCGTGAATGCCGTTGAGCGGCACGCCGCATTGCAGCGCGTTGTTGTGACAATCGAACGTCACGTCCCAATCGGCTTCCAACGGTTGGCCGGGCTGCGCGCCGCCGGCCAACGTGAGGCCGCCGCGCAGATTGAACAGCCCCTCGGGAGCCAGCGAGCCCGTCGTCTTTTTCAACGCGTCGGGCAGCGCGTGCAGCAAGTCGCGATCGGCGGCCAGACGATCGACGAACAGCCGTTCGAGCCGCAGACGCCAGCCTCCTTGCGGATCGATCTGGCATTCGCCCGACGCGGCGATCTGCGTCCGCCCATGCTCGGCATGGAGTTGATCCATTTGCAGTCGGCCGTCGCAGAAGGTGAACGTGCCGTGCACTTTGTCCATGCGATAGGGGAAGTACGTCGGCTCGATGCTCACCGTGTCGGCGACCGGCTCGCCGCGGACCCACACGCTGATCGTTTGATCGCGCAGACGATAGCGGACTTCGGAATCGAGCCGCATCAGTCCGCGCGGCTTCATGTCGTTCCATAGCCGTTGCGAGCCGGGGTTCAGCGAGTCGCGCAACTCTTCATCAATCGGCACGTTCTCGCCGTGGAAAAGCAGCGTCAGTTCCGCCCCTTCGGCGACCGGCGTCAATTGACCGCGGCAGGTGATGCGGGCCGTATCGTTCACGGCGCGCAGGTCGTCGTGGAAGGTGAAGCGATCGTCGTTCACTTCGGCCGTGCCGTGGATGTCGGCCAGCGGGTACGGGAATTTTTCATAGCGGAGATCGCAACCTTGCAAGTTGAAGATCATGTGCCGATGCATCGGCCCGTCGCCCGGCGCGTCCTTCCACAATCGCACGAACGCGTTCGTCCGACCGCGCGGCTGCATCGCCTTGGCCAACTTGGTCAGGCTGTCGGGCAGGGCTCGCAGCAAGCGCTCATCGATGCGGAGCGAAGTCGCGCGGGCCTCGGTCCAGCCGTACGACGCCGGGCCGTCGAGGATCAGGTCGCCGACGAGTTTCACTTCTTCCGTGTTGGCTTGCGTCGTCAGATCGAACGTCAGTTGCTTGCCGACGAGCTTCATCACACCGCGGCCGCGCTCGAGTCGATACGGAAACTTGTGATAGGTAAACGCCACGTCGTGGCATTGGACCGCGACCTCGGGCTGCCACGTGTTGCCGTCGAACGTCAGCGCCATCGCGAGATCGATCTCGCCGGCCGGCATGAAGTTGTGCCACTGCGTGCGGAGCTTCTCGGGGAGGAGTTCCAACATCTTCGGGTCGAGCGTCAGACGTTGCGTCGAGGCTTGCAAACGCAGCGGGCCCAACGGATCGAGTCCCTGCTTTTCGAGGTCGATGCGGAGCGTCGAAGGGCCGTGGCGGGCCGTGCATTCGCTGATTTGGATGCCGTGATTGTTGATGTGGAATTTGCCGCTCAAGTCCGTCACCGGGTACGGCAATCGCGGGTCTTCCAAGTGACCGTCGTAGGCGCGGCCCGTGACGTCGAACTCGAACGTGCCGGGCAGGGTGCGATCTTCGGCGGCCGTGTAAGCGACGCGGAACTGCGCCTCGGCTTTCGAGCGGATCGCGCTCAGGAGCGCGAGGCGCGGATCGGGCGGCAGCGGCAACGTTGCGCGGAACTCGGGCGTGGCATCCAACTGGCCGACCGCTCCGGACAAACTCCACGACGAGCCGGCGGGATCGAAGTTGCCTTCGATCGACAGTTTGCGAATGTGATCGTTCTCGGCGCGACCGGCGATCCGCAATCGCTTGGCGACCGGCGCACCGGGAGCCGCGGCGGGCATCGACTCGACCGACCAGGTGAGATGCGAATTGCGCAGCACCAACTTGGCCGCGCTCGGACCGGTCAGGTCGACGAGCTCGAGGACACCTTCTTCGATGACGCCCGTCGGCAGGCCGTCGCCGAACTTCGGCAACGGCAAGAGTTGCGCCGCCGACCAACGACCGTCGCCGCGACGAACGGCGCGCAGTACCGGTTTGCGGAAGGTGAGGCGAGCGACGTTAAGTTTGCCTTGCATCAGTTCGCGCGGGTCGGTGTCGCAATGGACGAACAATTCGTCGACGAACATGAGTTCTTCTTGCGGACCCGAGGCGTTCGGTTCGACGATCGAGAGTCCGCGAACGCGAATCCCTTCGCCCCGTACGAGTTGCGCTTCGCGCACCGTCACTTTGAGGCGCGGGTATTTTTCGCCGAGACGGAGCTCGACCTGGGCGCGCAGTTCTTCGTCGAGTCGGTGGTACAGATAGAACCCCAGCGCCAGCGCAGCGACGAGGGCGAGCGCTACGCTCCACTTCAACAGCAAGATGATCAAATCAAGCAGTTGCCGCACGCGGGGAACCGACTCCCTTTTGCCCCTCTCGACCACGCTCCGACGTCCTTGCCAGAGCCCTGCGGACCGAGAAAAATGCACGGCATGTTCGTGCGATTCGGGTTAGGGGTCAAGGCGGGTTGCGATCTCGTTGCGGCCTCGCAGGCGCTGCCGGCGGAGCGTCAGCCGCCGCTTTCTCTTGGCTTGCCGACAGGGTTTGCGCGACCGGTACTTTCAGCCGTCCCGGTTACCTGAAAAGAGTGGCATCGGCGAGGGGGGACGTTATACTTCGAGGCTCGACCGATGCCGGCAAGGCCGGCAACCGTCGACCCGCCCGATTCCGTCGCCTATTTTCGCAGCCTGTCTACGCCCGGCTCGCTCCCCACTCACCCAGCATCGATGGACCAATCCATGTCCGCAAAAAATGAAGGCATCGCAGACAACGCCGGCCGGCTTCTTTGGGCCGGGTTCATGGCCATCCTCGCCGCCGGCGTCGGCTTCGCGATCCGCGGCGGCATTTTCGACAACTGGCAGGCCGAGTTCGGTTTCACCTCCGCACAACTCGGCGCCATCGGCGGAGCTGGGTTCTCGGGCTTCTGTTTCGGCATCATCATCGGCGGCGTCGTCGTCGATAAGATCGGCTACGGCAAGCTGGTGTTTGTGGCGTTGGCCCTGCACCTGCTGTCGGCCTTCGTCACGTTCGGGGCGAGCACGCCCGAGAATGCTTACAACTTTTTGTTCTGGGGCATGTTCATCTTCGCACTGGCCAACGGCACGCTCGAAGCCGTCGCGAATCCGCTCGTCGCCACGCTGTACCCGACGAACCGGACGCACTATCTCAACATTCTGCACGCCAGTTGGCCGGCAGGCATGATCCTCGGCGCCGCCGCCGGTTGGTACTTGGACGACGCGCGTCAAGTTCACTGGAAATATCAACTCGCCCTGTACCTCGTGCCGACGGTGCTTTACGGCATCATGTTCATGGGACAAAAATTTCCCAAGTCTGCGGCAGCCGAGAAGGGGGCGAGCCTCGCCGAAATGCTGAAGCCGGTCGGTTTGCTGGGGGCGGCGGTCGCGTGCTTCCTGCTGTCGAAATTCTTTACCGACATCTTCAAGACTTCGGCCCAGGCCGACGTGATCGGTTATGTGATCGGCGGGGCGTTGCTCGTCGCCGTCGGCGTCGTGACGAAGTTTTCCCTCGGCTCGATCCTGTTGTTCATCCTGTTCATCACGCATGCCTTGGTCGGCGCGGTTGAGCTCGGCACTGACGGTTGGATTCAGAACATCACCGGCAATCTGTTCACGTCGGAGCAGGGGAAGTACCTGTTCATCTGGACGTCGGCGATCATGTTCGGGCTTCGTTTCTGCGCCCACTTCATCGAACGGACGTTGAAGATTTCGCCGGTCGGCTTGTTGTTTATTTGCGCGGTCATCGCCTGCGTCGGCCTGAATCTGGCCAGCACGATGACGACGTTCAGCATGGCCCTGGTCGCGTTGGGCATCTATGCCGTCGGCAAGACCTTCTTCTGGCCCACGATGCTCGCCGTCGTCGGCGATCGCTTCCCGCAAACGGGTGCGGTTGCGATGTCGATCATGGGGGGCATCGGCATGCTCTCGGCCGGCCTCCTCGGCGGCCCGGGGCTGGGATACTGCAAAGATCGCTTTGCCGGTGAGGAACTGAAGCGGACCAACCCGGCTTTGTACGAAGAGTACAAGTCTTCGACGCCGTCGAAGTTCCTCAATATCGAGAAGACGGCCGCCCTCGGTCTCGACGGCAAGAAGCTCGGCGAAGCGAATGATCGGCTCGCTGCAATTCGGAAGGAAATCGAGATCGCGAAAGGCGACCCCAAGACGGCCTTCGAGAAGCTTGATCCGAAAGATCGTGCGGTCATCGAGGCGAGCATTACGGGCGATCGCGACACGTTGAAGGCCGATGCTTGGATCCCGGCCGCCATGGCGGCGATCTACCTGCTGTTGTTCCTCTACTTCAAGACGATCGGCGGTTACAAGCCGGTTCATCTCGCAGAAGAGTTCACCGGCGGCACGACGGGGCCGATGGAGGCTTGATCGGGTCGGATTGTCGACAGGCCGAATG
>CAMCTH010000194.1 GCA_945877965.1 Planctomicrobium piriforme
CTAAATGATCGGCCGCGATCTGTAGCTTCACGAACTGATCGTACGGCAGGTCGTCGTTGAAGGCGTCGATGACCCAGTCGCGATAACGGTAACCGCTCGTACTCGGCTTCACCGCAAAGGTGTGAGCTTGATCCTCGGCATAGCGGGCGACGTCGAGCCAGTAGCGACCCCAGCGTTCGCCGTAATGCGGCGAAGCGAGCAACCGATCAATGACGCGGGCGAACGCTTGCGGCGAATTGTCGGCCAGAAACGCTGCAATCTCTTCCGGAGTCGGCGGCAAGCCGATCAGATCGAACGTCGCGCGGCGAATGAGTTCGCGCTTCGTCGCCGGAGCGACCGGCTTGAGGTCAGCCGCTTCGAGATCGGCGAGCACAAAGTAATCGATCTCGCTCCGCGGCCACTTCGCATCGCGGACTTGCGGACGCGGCGACTTCACTGGGGGTTGAAATGCCCAGAACTTGCGGGCGGCCGCGAAGTCGATTCCCTTGGCAGCCGGCGTCGCCTGCTCGACGCGCGGGTCGGCGGCCCCTTGATCGATCCAGGTCGTGAAGTCGGCGATGATTGCGTCCGAGAGTTTTCCCTTCGGCGGCATCTCGAACGACTCTTGCTTCAAGGCCTGAACGAGCAGACTCTCTTTTGCATTGCCGGGAACGATCGCCGGCCCGGAGTCGCCTCCCTTGAGCAGGGCCGCGCGGCTATCGAGCGAGAGTCCCCCTTGGATGCTCTTGGCCTCGGCCGCATGGCACTCGTAACACTCACGGATCAGGACGGGGCGAATCTTGCTCTCAAAGAATTCGATCTGCGCCGACGAAGGCTCCGCAGCACCCGCCGTGTGCGCGACGGCGCAGACCCAACCGAAGAAGAATAATGAGAATGAGCGCAAGGGTAGTCGACCCAAATGGTCTGGAGGAAGCGTGAACAGAAGGTGGGAGACGAACGGGGGCGAGCAGCGGCGGGACGGACTCTCTTATTGAACTTGAGTCCCCGGGCGGCGTCAATCTGAGGCGGAAATTACGGCGACGAATCGAGGCGTTTTTTGCAGTTTGTCTCGTTCGGCGAGCCGTACGACCGTCACAAAGCGGGGTTTAATCCGTTGCCGCGTCGCGTCGCTCGTGCGCGATGGTCCTTGTCCAAGGCGAGCCGGCTCGGTGAGGAGTCGCTCTCCGTCGGCCGGCACGCGACGACATCGATGTGGACGCGATCGTTTCATCGAGCGCGAAAGCGGTAAGTCGATCTCGCTGATTTTTCTGCGCAGAGGCAATCGTGCACGAGCGGATTTAATTGAAAACGCGGCTCGTGGCGGTAAGCCTAAAGGACCAGTACGCTAGCTTCGTTCACTTGCGGAATCGGTGAGTCTGCGACGGACGATCCCGCACATCAAGCGGGTCGGCCGACGTCGAACAGAAACGCGCGCCTGGATTCACGGTGAGAAGGAAAGAGCATGGCGACGGAGACGGCAACGAACGACGACCTCCGCGACGGTGATCCGCGCGATATGGGGACGGCCGGACTGCTCGGGCGGAACGCGCTCGAGATCGGCGTGCTTCGTTCGTTGAGCGTGCGATCCGATCTCCACGGCTTGCTGCGGTTCGCAACGCATCTGGGCGCGATGTTCGCGACGGGCTTGCTCGTCCGTTGGGCGATGCCGAATGGGTACTACCTGATTCCGGCGCTCGTGCTGCACGGCTTCACGATCGTCACGATGTTCGCGCCGATGCATGAGTGCGTCCATCGCACGGCCTTCGCCACGCCGTTACTGAACGAAATCTTCGGTTGGCTCGCGGGACTGATCGGCGTCTACAACTTCACTTACTACCGCTATTACCACACTTGGCATCATCGCTACACGCAAGATCCCGCGCGCGATCCCGAGTTGATGGTCCCCAAGCCGCAGAACTGGCGCGAATATCTGGTCGAAATCAGCGGCTTTTACTTTTGGGCTCGCCGACCGATGCTGTTCACGAAGCTGTCGCTCGGACGCACCGAGGCGTATCCTTTCATTCCGCCGGCCGGGCAACGCAAAGTGGCGATCTCGGCCGCCGTGCAAACATCGATTTATCTCGCGGCCCTCGTCTCGATCGCCTTGGGCTACTTGTTTGCCTGGTGGTACTGGCTGCTTCCCGCGATGTTGGCTCAGCCGCTGTTGCGATTGATGCTGATCGCCGAGCACACCGGCTGCACCTATGACGAGAACGGCCTGACGAACACGCGGACGACGCTGGCCTCGCTGCCCGTGCGGATACTGATGTGGAACATGCCGTTCCATGCCGAGCATCATTTGTATCCGTCGATCCCGTTCCACCAATTGCCGCAAGCCCACCAGGAACTGAAGCGGAAGCTGACGCACATCGAACCGAATTACGTCGCCTCGAACCGCGCGGTCTTGCGCTCCCTCGGCACGGACCCTCGCGCATGACCGTCGCCGCTTCCACTGCAACGCCGACGCCGGATTACGATGTCTTCACGCTGCGCGACTTTCGGTTGCAGTGCGGTTGGACGTTGCCCGAAGGTCGCTTGGCCTACAAGACGTATGGGACGCTGAACGCCGATCGCTCAAACGTCGTGCTCTATCCGACGTCGTATGCCGCGCAGCATATGGACATCGAGTGGCTCATCGGGCCGACCGGCATTCTCGACCCGACGCGTTACTTCATCATCATCCCCAACATGTTCGGCAACGGTCTGTCGTCGTCGCCGAGCAACTTGCCCGAACCGTTCGGCGGCGGCCGCTTCCCGCCGTTTACGCATGTCGACAACGTCACCGCGCAGCGTCGCCTGCTGCAAGAAGTGTTCGGCATCGAACGGTTGGCGCTCGTCTACGGTTGGTCGATGGGAGGTCAGCAAGCGCTGCACTGGGGCGCTCTGTATCCCGACGTGGTCGAACGGATCGCCGCGCTCTGTACCTCGGCCAAGACGTCGCCCCACAACGTTGTGTTCCTCGAAGGACTGCGGACGGCGCTGACGTCCGATCCCGCTTGGCAAGGAGATCGCTTCGTCGGTCGCCCCGAACGCGGACTGCGCGCTTACGGACGCATTTATGCCGGCTGGGCCTTGTCGCAAGCGTTCTATCGCGAGCAGGTCCACCTCACGCTTGGCTACTCGTCGCTCGAAGATTTTTTGATTCGCGAGTGGGAAGCGGCCTTCCTCCGTCGCGATGCTGCCAACTTGCTCTCGATGCTCGAGACTTGGAAGCAGTCGAACGTCGGCTCGAACGAAACCTATCGCGGCGACTGGCAGGCCGCCCTCGGCGCGATTCGCGCTCGCACCTTGTTGATGCCCGGCAGCCACGATTTGTACTTCACGCCCGAAGACAGCCTGGCCGACTCGCGGTTGATTCCGCACTGTTCGTACCGACCGATTCCATCGATTTGGGGTCATCGAGCCGGCAATCCGGCGAAGAACCCGATCGATCAAGCCTGCATCCGCGCCGTCGTCGCCGAATTGTTGGCGACGTAGTTCCGCCTCTCGATTATCAACGCGGAGAGCTTTGCTGGTTATCGCGGCCCGAACGAGTTCTCGGGTGGGGATTCACCGGCGACAATCGCTTGCCTGATTGCTTGATCGAGTTCGGGGGCGAACTCTTGTCTGACTTGTAAGCCTCATTCGCAGTTTGCGGCTCGCGTAAACTTCACGCAGGGCGATGCTTTTCCCGCTCCGTCTTGTCGAACACGCCGGCGTATTGAACGTCGAACGCGTTGTTCCGTGGCATGAGGTAAGATATGCTCGGACCCTCGTTGCTTTTTATCGGCATCCCCTCCTAAGCTCTCACTTCCGACGTTTTGCCATGTCCGCTCTACTTGCGATTGTCGAGAGATGCATCCGTCTGCGGTCTGCCGCCGCGATTAATCATTTGTGGAGGCGATCATCATGAGAGATTCCGCAACGCGGGAGCGTCTGACGACGTGGGGAGCGGCCGGAGTGATGATCGTTTTCACCGGCATCTTCTTCGTCGACGGCATCTACAAGCCGCGGTTCGTCAGCGTCGACGCGTGGTCGTATCTGGAACTTTCCGGCACCGTCTTTCGCGATTTCTACCACACGAACACGCAGCGACAGTTTGAAGTTCATACTCCCTACTCGACCGCGTTTCCACCGCTTTGGCCCGTCATGTTCGGCGTCGCGCGAATGATCGTCGATCTGGGAGTTTATACTTCGCACCTACTGAATTTCTGCATTTGCATCGGCTTGCTGTTTGCGCTGATCGCCTTTGCGCAGCGACTCGGGCGGCCCGGTGCGATCGGAGCGGCGGCATACCTGCTGCTGTGGTCGCTCGGCGGCTTCGCAGGCGATGCGATCGGCGGAGGGTCGTGCCCGTTGGCAATTCTGCTGCTAGTTGCGGCATTGACCGTGCTCGAAGTCGAGCGGCCGACGTTGGCGCGAGTCGCCGTCTATGGCGCGTTGTGTGCTTTCATGGTGTTGACTCGGTTCGACACGCTCATCGCTGCATTTGTTCTCGTTTGCTATGGCGCGATTCGCTATGCCGGGGGCATCAAGAACCTTGCCGCAGTCTTGAAAGGGCTCGTCGCATGCGGGACGACGGCTCTCGTATTTCTGTCTCCATGGATGGCTTACTGCGCGTCGCACTTCGGCAAGCCGTTTGCCAGCGACAACGTGCGTCAGTTGTATTCGGCGAAGCCCACGAGCGTCCTGGATTATCACGCCGTCGAGCCGCCGCGCGATTTACTGATTAATCCCTTGCATTGGGCCGCACAACTTGCGACCCGAAAAGCTCCCGAAACGCTGAAGGTCGTTGCAATCGAGTTATATAACTCATACCTTCCCGCTCTAGTCGTGATCCTGTGTTTGGTTTGGTCAAACGCTCGGCCGCAACTGCGACCCGCCGACAAGTCGTTCTTGTGGATCGTTGCTCTGTTGGTTCCGCTGCTCGTGCTCCCTTCGGTATTGGTCGGATATGCTGGAGGACGTTATTTTGCTGCGGCCTTGCTGCTTGTCGGACTCGGCCTCCTTATCGTGCTCGACGCGCAAGGCTCGCTCTCGTGGCGTAGACCGATCTTCCTGCTGGCGCTAATTATTGCCGCGACGCCGATCGTCCATCGCGGGGCGCTCAAGTCGCTGTTTAGTCTGCGTGCAAAGTGGACGGATCCCGCCTCGACCATGGAGGCCCGAACGCCGCCGCCGGAATTCCAAGCTCTAACCGACGCCGTGCATGGCGACGCGAAGGGAAGCCCGCATCGTCTGCTATTCGGCAGGAGTCGTAAGCACCCGAATACGAACGGCGCCCGCTATGGTGCGCTGACCGGCGAGCCGACTTCGCTGATGCCTTATCAGCTTGAGGGGCACTTCGGCAAATTCATCTCGGAATGGGGAATAACCCACGTTTACGATCCGGCGGGTACCGTGGCCGATCTCAAAGCCGACGATGTAGAATTCACGCCGCTCAACTATCCTCAATTATTCCGCGTGATCAGAAAGCAATAACGCCCTCGAGCCATTCCGTTGCAGGATGTGGGCTCAGAAAGACGAGAGCGATCATAAGTAAGCGCCACGACGGACCGATGCCTAACCATTTCGCCGTGTGAACGGCGGGGCGAGCGTGAAGTTGGCCCTAGAATTGGCCCGGCATTCGACGCCGACTCTGACGATCGGCAGCTACGCTCACACTCGCTTGCACGATCTCCAAGGGGCGTTGGAGTCGCTGCCGACGACGTCACCCCAACCGAATGACGAGCATCGCCAAGTGCTACGAGCAACCGGCACGGAGGATGCGATACGGTCGACCCTCGATCCGACAAAGACTTACGACTCGCGAACCGGTCAGCAAAGTGGCGGGTGTTTTGGCGGCGAGCGGGGGCGAAACGAGGCGACGAGCGGCGAATCGGCTGTGCGCGCAGACGCCGACCCAGTTGGGTCGAACGTGTTGCCGCTCAACGCTTTAGAAGCCGCAGGCGAGCCGCGGCGAGCGTTGGCGAAAGGACTACGGGGATTCGAACCCCGGTTAACGGATTGAGAACCCGACTCCATGGGGCGGTTTCCTCGTCAAATAATGTCGATTCGGCGAACCGGTCAGCGAAATGGCGGGAGGAAACACCGCTAACCGCCGTGGTCGACGGTGATCTGCAACGTGTACTCGATGCGTGGCCGACGTTGCCCGAGCATGTACGCCAAGCGTTGCTGTTGCTTGTCAATTCCGCATTGGGTACCCGATCATGAAGACGATTCTAGTTCAGTTAGCCGTTACCCTCGACTCGAACGCCGTCGAGGCCATAGCTCAAATACTTGCGCCTGCTTTACTTGCCCCGACTCCAAAAGGCAGATCGTCGGAGAGGCAGGCAACGTCATGTGTTCCCGATTGTCCATCTCGTCACTGAAACTCGACGAGTCGGACACGGAAGCCTCCCATCAGAACAACCGACGCAGCGTTGTTTCCTCGTACATCGCTAGCCAGCAGCAATTGGCCTGCTTCCGATTGGATTGGATCGAGATGCTCAAGGCGGCGGTGGCAACGAACGCCGTGCCGAAGTGGGGGCCTCTTGCGTGGTTCGATGAATACCGTGGGCAGATGATCGAGGCTCTTCAGTAATCGGTCATCGTTCCGTTCGTTCTCGGGAAGCGATGTTGCTGCTTGTGGATTCCACCTCAGACGGCAAATCATAAAAAATGGGTCAAATCAGTTCGTCCTGTGATTTCTCCCCTTAATGAACGTAAGTGTTATTTGGTCTTATCCCCTGCCGCATTAGTTGACCATATATCAGGGAAAGCGATGTTGTAGCGCGCAGTGTAAGTCGCACGCAGTAGCGTGAACATCTGGTTGATGATGGTATTTTTAGCAGCCACCTCTTGCTCATGCGCTGCAAGCGTCATGAATGCCTGCTGCGTGAACATGTCAGATTGTAGAGTGGCGTAATAGCTTGGATTTAGCGCGGCGACAAGTACTGTGTCAGGAATTGGAGGATTCTGCGAAGTCTTCAAAGCGTCAGCGGCTGAAGAATAAATCAATGAAAGCTTAAGCATGTTGTCAGAATCGATCGCTGCCAATAGCGACAGTTCAACGTCGATTCCGCTCGGGTCAAGCTTCTTCGTTGCTGCTGCTTGAGCGGCTAATTCGCGACTCCGGTTGTACCAATACGTCATGACGTGCTTTGGTGCAATTGTTATCGGACGCATTCGCAACTGCTTAAGATTTGATTCTTTGATTAGCTGTCCATAGGCTTTCCAAAATGCAAGCGTTTTGGTTCCGTTTGACGGCGCAAAAACGCTAATATTCGCGCGAGGCTTTGGCAGTAAGGATAGGGTTTGTTCGGGGCCAAGATTGAGCATCAACGTTCTTAGATGCTCTGCGGCAACTGCAAAATTCAAATTCTGCCCGCCGCCGCGCGACCAAGTATTGACTCCAATAACATCCCCTTTTGAGTTCAACAAAGGACCGCCACTATTTCCCGGAGAAATTGGAGCCGATGATTGAACCCATTTTGTCAGCACTGAATATCCAAGCGCACCATAAACATCAATTCCCAATTCTTTTAGAAAGGTTTCGCGTATGTCCGCACCGGACCGGATGCCTGATGCGATGCCGTCCGCTACTGTCCCGGTTAAGCCTTTGGGAGACCCGATAGCGAACACCTGTTCGCCCGGCTCGGGAGCAACGGTAGATAAGGAAAGCGAAATCGTCAGCGACTTATTTTGTGGAATTCGAATAAGTGCCAAGTCGTGTTCAGCACTGATAGAAACAAATCCGGTGCATGCGACCGATGTCCCATCCCCAAATTTAACAGTTGCTTCCTTAGCACCTTCAACAACATGATAATTTGTCGCGATTAGTCGTTTGTCTACGTCGACGACGAAGCCGCTACCGCTTCCGACATCAGTCTCAATAAAAACGACGGCTTGACTAACTCGTTTAATTACTTCGGTAATGCTCTCATTGGGTTCCGCCGATCGAACGTCTCCGACCGTCGATAGGCAAAGCAATGCAACGGGCATACAGGCAGCGATCGTGGAAATTATAGAGTTTTTCATCGAGACACCTAACCTAGACGTGACCGACAGAAGTCCAAGTTAGTCAGGAATA
>CAMCTH010000195.1 GCA_945877965.1 Planctomicrobium piriforme
GCAATCATTTGATCGTCGGACGAAAACGCGACGCAAAGGGCCGGGTCGGGAAGATCGCTGAGCTTGGATTGAAACGTACCGTCGGCCCCGTTCCACAGGCGGACGGTACGATCATGACCCGCCGTCGCGATCGTGCGGCCATCGTGCGAGTAGGCGACGGCGACGATTTCGCGAGTGTGATGTTTCAGTTCGGCTCGTTCGCGTTGCGAAACGACGTCCCATAAGCGCGCGACGTTCTCGCCGCCGGCGGTGGCCAACGTCCGACCGTCGGGCGAGAACGCGAGCGACAAATACCCAAGCTCGCCGCGCGGATAGGCGATCCACGACGACACGGTTTGCCCCGACTCCGGATCCCAGATTCGTAAACCACGATCTTCGCACGCCGTCGCCGGCCGGCCGGTCGTCAGCGAAAACGCGACTCCCCAGACCGGCGCGGGATGAACGAGCCGCTTTGCCCCGAGCCGCTCAAGTAACTCGTCGGCCGATTGATTCGTGACCGCGGTTGATCGTGATCTCCAAACCGCGAATGCCGCGCCGCCGAGCAGGAGGGCCGCTGCGGCGAGAGCCCAACGTCGCGAGGCGTTCTTCGGCCGAACGGCCGCTTCGACGAGTCGGCGCAGTTCGCGAGCATTTGCCGGCCGATCCGCCGGATTCTTCGCCAAAGCGGCGAGCACCGGCCCATCGATCCGCGCATCGATCTCGACTTTGCGACTCGGCGGCGCGAAAACGCCCAGCGGTAGTTCTCCGGTCAGCATCTCGTACAGTACCACGCCCAGCGCAAATAAATCAGCTCGCTGATCGATCGGTCGGCCCGGTTCCAATTGCTCGGGAGCCATGTAGCGCCGCGTGCCGACGACGACGTCGATTTCCGTCGGCGGCGCACGATCGTTGCTTTCGGGATCGATCAACTTGGCGATGCCGAAATCGGCAATCTTCACCCGGCCGTTCGCATCGAGCAGGATATTCTCCGGCTTGATATCGCGATGGATCACGCCCCGTTCGTGAGCGAATTGCAACGCCTCGCACATCTCGCCGAAGAGTTGGATCGCCTCGTCGACCGGCAGCGGCCCGGCTTCGATCCGTTCACGCAACGTGGCGCCGGCGACATACTCGGTCGCCAAATAGTAAAAGCCGCCGTCGCAGCCGACGTCGTGCACGCCGAGAATGTGCGCATGCTCCAGTCCGGCGAGGACGCGCCCTTCGCGTCGAAACCGTTCAGCAAAACCCGCCCGCGCGGCGAACTCTGGATGCAGCAACTTCAGAGCGACGATACGCCCGAGACTTTCATGCCGCGCCCGATAGACGCTCGCCATGCCGCCGGAGCCGAGCAGTTCGAGCAGCAGATACGGCCCGATCCGCTCCGGCAGTTTCGCCGACGTCGAGGGTCCGTCGTCGTCCGCAGTCTTGCCCACGACGAGACCGTCATCGTCGCCGAGTGCGAAAATCAGCAGGCAATACGGACAGCCGTCGCCGAGAATCGCGGTGCCGCCGGCCGGTCGGGTGCGGCCGCAGCGCTGGCATTCGACGATCTCGCTCACCGCGGCTCCTCAAAGCGACTAGGTCGCGCGATGACCCAGCGCCGTGAACATCGCCGCCAACTCGTCGGCCGCCTCTTCCGCCGACGTCGTCGTCCGGGCCGCTTCGCCCTGCAAGAGTTCGCGCAACCGCTGCCGGGCGCGATGCAAGGCGACCGACAACTGGTTCTCCGTCACCCCGTGTCGACGACTCAACTCCCCGACCGACGCGGCTTCGAAACCGACGCGATCGAGCAAGGCATCGACGACCCACTCGCGGCCGGCTTGCCGAAGTTCCGAACGCAACGTCGCGACGGCCGATTCCAATCGCTCGACGGCCCAAAGGTTATCGAACGCAGCCTCGGGAGTCGATTCGCCGCAGGCCGCCAAACGATGCTCCACTTCATGGATGTCGAAGGCGAAGCTGGGCTGTCGCTTCTTCGCGCCGTTTGTGCGAGCCGCATTCGCAAGAAAGTTTTCGAGCACCGACCGCAGGAAGCCGCGAAAGCGAACTTGTCGCAAACGGACGCGGGCCAGCAAATCCTTTTCGAGTAGATGAATGAAGAAGCTTTGCGTCAGGTCTTCGGCATCGACAGGAGAACGGCCCGAGTAGCGAAGGTAAGCATAGATCGGCCGCCAATAACGCTCGGCCAATTCATTGAGGGCCGGATCGCGCAACTCGCCATCGGGCGCGGCGGCCTGTTGCACGAGGGTCCACGCCGTCGGCGGAAATGCGCCGCCTCCCGAGATCGATTCTTCGCGTTTTGCCGAGACTTCACCCATGTATGCATCATAGGTTGCCGCACGGCGACGGAGCAAGTCGTGCGTCGCCCTGCTGAATGCACTGCTCTCGACGCAGCGATCGACCGACGTTGAGCACTTAAGCGTTCGCGTTTGCCATGCACCCCGCCTTAATGACGCCCGACTGCATCACGGCGATGAACTTGCTGCGGTCTTGCAGCAAGCGAATGTCGGCGACGACGTCGCCCGGGACCACGAGCACATCGGCCAACTTCCCGGGCTCTAACGTGCCGAGTTCGTCGCCGCGACCGAGAATTTCCGCGCCGGTCTTCGTCGCGCACTTCAAGACTTCCAGCGGCGTGAGGCCGACGTGCTCGACGAAGAAGCTCAACTCGCGGGCATAGTCGCCGTGCGGATTCCAAGCGAAGCCGTAGTCGCCCCCCATGCCGAGTCGGCCGCCCGCGCGCAGAATCCGCTTTGCGCTCTCGGCGCCCCCTTCGAGCGTTTCGCGATGACCGTCGATCACCCGCTGCGACATGCCGAACTCGGGGCCGCGTTCGATGCTGGCCCATTCAAAATACAAAGCCGGCACGCAGGGGACATCGCGCTGCAATAACAAGTCGAGGCCTTCGTCGTCGATGAACGTACCGTGCTCGATCGCGTCGTAGCCGGCCCGCAGTGCATTCTTGATTCCTTCTGTCGCGCGGCAATGGCCGGTCACTTTGAGACTGTGGTTGTGCGCCGTCTGCACGACGGCGGCCATCTCTTCGAACGTCATGCAGAGTGTGTGATGATCGTTCGTGTCGGGAGCGGCCGCATCGCCGGTCGGATAGGTTTTCACCCACTCGACGCCGTCCTTGACCAACTTGCGGACGGCGGCCCGCGCTTCGTCGGCCCCGTTGATCAGCAGCACCAAACCTTCCATGCCGATTTTGCGAAAGTCGGGATTCCAATCCATCAAGCCGCCGACGCCGCAGATCTCGCGTCCGCCGGCGGCCAGCCGAGGGCCGATCGTCAGTTCGTTCTCGATCGCTTTTTTCAACCAGACGTCGATATTAAACAGACTACCGCCGCTGCGAGCCGAGGTGTAACCGCACTCCAAAGCGAGCCGCGCATTAGCCGCCGCTAACAGCGTGACATATTCGACTGGGTACTTGATGTCGAGATCTTCGAGCGCCGCGACGTTGAAGTACGTCGGATGAAAATGCGCCTCGACCAAACCCGGCATGATCGTGCCGCCCCCCGCATCGATCGAACGCGCGTTCGGCGGCAGCGGCGGACATTGCGACTCCGGCCCGGCATAGATGATGCGATCGTCCTGAAGGACGAGCGCCGCACGCGGAATCGGCGCCGCGCCGGTACCGTCGACCAATTGCCCGTTGCGAATGAGGGTCGTGCCGGACGCGCTCTTCATGAATCATCCTAGGACGAAGGAGGGAGGGATTCCAAAAATCCGATCACCGCGCGGACCGTCTCTTCCAACCGTTGCCAATGCAGCAGATGGCCGGCCCCCGCGAAACGAACCGGCGTGACATCGCTGAGTTGATCTATGATATGCCGTGCGTCGTCGGCCGGAAGCATGCCGCCGTTTTCGACTTCGCCGTGTAGCAACAGAACGGGGCAAGCGACCGCCGTCAACGTGGCATCGAAGTCGTAACCGTCGAGCCAACGCCCTGCAATGAGCGGCATGAAGACCGTCGGATCGACGTCTTGCAAGCAGCGAGCCATAAACCGCAACGAAGCCGCATCGCGGAGATCACCGAGTCGCGGGGCGGCGTCCGTCGGACCGAGACGAACTTCCGCCAAGGCGGCGGCGATCGTCTCGATGGGCCGACGGCTGCCGGCGAGTTGCTGCATGGCGACGAAGGAATAGTAATAGGGAGACGTCACCACGCCGGACAAGAACGACGGCGACGGCGGATCCTCGAGAATCAACGACCGCACTCGGTCCGGCGCTTCAGCCGCCGCGCGCAAGGCGACGAGCGCGCCGAGTGAGTGACCGTAGAGGTCGACCGTCCCCGAGCCGTAACCTCGCAGCCAGGCGACGACGTCGGCCGCATAATCACGAACCAAGTACTCACCCGCGGCGCGATCCGATCGGCCGTGACCGCGATGATCCCACAAGAAGACTTGGCGATCCGTAAGCCACGGCAACAGCGGTGCGAAGTCGCGTCCTAAGCGCCCCACGCCGTGCAGCATCAGCAGCGGATTGGCTGCCGTGCCATTCAGTTCTGCGACGTGAATCTGAGGGAGCGACATAGCAGGGTCGACGAGACGGCGACATTGGAACGCTGGATGTGAGAAGACTCAGGCTCGGCGGCAAGTTGCTTGACAGCGGCGCCAGCGACTTTTAGCATCAGCACAACTCCATGCTGCATGCAGCATGGACTGACAAGAGTTTATCGCCGTATTTTTCGGCGTCAATTAGGAACGGGGAAAGGATTTATCGATGTCCAACGCCGCCGTTTTTCGGCAGCCGCTCGCCCGGACCTCCTTGGCCGAGGCGGCTTATGAACAACTGCTCGACGCGATCCTGTCGGGCCGTCTGCGCAGCGGGACGGAGTTGAGCGAAGTGCAACTGGCGGCCGAATTGCAGGTGAGCCGCACACCCATTCACGAAGCGTTGCGGCGACTGAGCGCCGACGGACTCGTGCGGATTACGTCCTCGCGGCAGGCGTGCGTGGCGGAGTTCACGTCGCGCGACGTTGCCGCGATCTACGAGATGCGAATGCTGTTGGAGTCGGCCGCCGTCGAGCGCGCGACGCGTCTGCTGGCCGATGAGGCATTAGATGAACTGCGTGAAGCTGCTACGAGTCTCGCCGATCCGGAGTCGCGCGGGTGGACGAGCAAGGCCTTGCAGTTCGACATGCAGTTTCACGATCAGATCGCCGCCGCGTGCGGCAACGAGCGACTTCGCGACGACATTCGCAAGTATCGTCACTTGGTGCGAGCCCTCTGTCGCCTCACCGGCAACGTCGACAATCTTCGCGCCGCCTACGACGAGCATCTCGTCATCCTCCGCGCGATGCAGGCGCGCCAACCCGCCGCGGCGTCCCAGGCGATGACCGATCACATCGCGAACCGCTTGGCGGCGGTACTGCGCGAACTCCCGGCCGACGACGCCTCCTAATTTGAACTGAGGTTCTCATGCAGACGAACAGATACAAGTCGTCAGTTGCGCTCGTTCTACTCACAGCGCTGTGGATCGCCGACGCGAAACCGTATGCGGTTGCCGCCGAGCCGGCTGCGAATTCGAATGATCTGTTTCGGCGCGAGAATCTGATCGCTTGGTGCATCGTGCCGTTCGACGCCAAGAAGCGCGGGCCGGAAGAGCGGGCCGCCATGTTGCAGAAGCTCGGCTTCCGTCACTTTGCCTACGACTATCGGGCTGAACATATACCGACGTTCGACGCCGAGATCGCCGCCTGCAAGAAGCACGGCGTCTCCCTCGATGCCTGGTGGTTCCCGCGCTCGCTCGATGCCGGTGCCTTGCACATCCTCGAAGTCTGCAAACGGAACGAAATCCATCCGCAACTCTGGGTGACCGGCAGCGGCACGGCCACCACGTCGCCGGCGGAACAGAAACAACGGATCGAAGCCGAGGCCGTACGCATTCGGCCGATTGCCGAAGCAGCAGCAAAGCAGGGGATGAAGGTCGGGCTCTACAATCACGGCGGCTGGTTCGGCGAGCCGGAAAACCAACTCGCTCTGATCGAGCATTTGAAACTGCCCAACGTCGGCATCGTCTACAACCTGCATCACGGCCACGATCATCTCGCCCGCTTCGCCGCCGTGCTGCCGAAACTCGTGCCGCATCTGCTGGCGATCAACTTGAACGGCATGGTGACCGACGGAGACAAACGAGGCCAAAAAATCCTGCCGTTGGGACAGGGGACGCATGACCTGGAACTGCTGCGGACGATTCGTGCGAGCGGCTATCGCGGGCCGATCGGCATTCTCGGGCATACGCAAGACGACGCCGAGGCGCGGCTGCAGGACAACCTGGATGGTCTCGATTGGCTGCTGCCGCAACTCGACGGTCGGCCCGCCGGCGCGAAGCCGCAGCCGCGCACCGTCGTGCCTAAGGTGACGACCACACAACCGCAAACTGCGGCCGCGCCGCCGACCGGCTGGATGCTCGAAGGGCGTGACGCCTATCGCGCGCCGCCGCTCTCGCTGGCTTGGCGCGGCACGCTCACGAGTCGCGCACATTACAACATTCTCGTCGCTTGCGACACGAAGCGTTCCGGCGCGCATTGGGAATTGTTCACAATGCCGCAGAGCGGTCGGCTGGCCGCCTATCTGCCGGGCTATCAACCCGATCATGTCTGGACCGACGTCGATATCGCCGACGGCAAGTCGCACGAAGTCGCCATGTCGTTCGCCGCAGATCGCCTGCGACTCTACGTCGACGGCAAGCCGGCGGCCGAGCAAACGATTCAATCGCAGGGACGTCCGACCGTTCCGGGAGGTCTCGCGTTCGGACGACTTGTCGAAGGGGGAATCGGTTCCTCGGGCACAATCGACCAGGTGCAAATCTGGCGCGGCGTGCGCGATTTTACGGCGAGCACGCTCGCATCGGCACCGGCGACCGATGCCGAGACGATCGGTTTCTGGAATCTTCACGATGCGAAACCGAATGAAGCCCCCGATGAATCGACGCTCAAGAACCCGGCTCGACGTAGTTTGATTGCGGAGGTAACGCCGCCCAAGGGACGCGCTCCGCCGCCGCCGCCGGGACCGCATCTCAAGGCGGTTGATGCGGATCACAAGACGGTGGTGATCGATCGTTCGTCGAGCGACGTCTACATGGGGGTGAAGGTCGACGTCGACGGTCGGGTCTTCGTCGGCGGGCGCGAGGCAGTCTTTTGCTTCGAACGGAACGCCGACGGCACCTTCGCTCCGCGTCGCGAAGTGCTGCGGTTTCCGCCCAACTCGATCATCATGGGGTTGGAGTTTCGCAACGATGATTTGTATGTGCTTACGGCGAATGCGTTGTATCGTGTGCCCAACGGTCGGGTGCAACGAACGGAGTTGCAGCCCGAGCGGTTGCTGTGGGGATTGCCGCTCGATTTGCATGTTAGTTTTCACTGCATGGCGTGGGGGCCCGACGGCGACCTGTACCTCACGCACGGCGATCCGTTGCTGCAGTACGGCGATTGGAATCGGGCCGATCATTGGGGACACTGGACGCTGTATTGCGGCCGCGATAACAAGCCGATGCCGTACACGGGGCAGGGGGCCGTGCTGCGAATGAAGCCCGACGGCAGCGAGGTGCAAGTGGTCGCGCGCGGGTTGCGCGGACCCGTCGGCTTGGCGTTCGACGACCGGGGCCGATTGTTCACGAACGATAACGATCATGAGAGCCGAGCCGATCGCTATGCGCCGTCGCGATTGTTGCACGTCGTCGACGGCATCGACTTCGGCTGGCCGCGAGGTTGGATGGCGTCCAAGAGTCCTGAGCGGGCCGACCTCATCGAGCCGGTGTGCGACCTGGGGCGCGGCGTGCCGTGCGATCTGCTGTATTACGGCCGAACGAGCATCTCACCTTCGTTGACGGAGCGGCTACTGCTCTGTCGCTGGGATCGGCACAGCATCACGGCATATCGGCCGGAACGTCGCGGCAGCACGTACGTTGCCAAGGAAGAGACGGTCGCGATCGGCGACGAGAATTGTCGACCGGTCGGAATCGCCGCCGATCGCCATGGCAATCTGTTCGTCACCGCACTCTACATGACCGGCAACATGGCGGCCCCCGACTGCGTG
>CAMCTH010000196.1 GCA_945877965.1 Planctomicrobium piriforme
GCCGCGAAGCAACTGCTACGCGCGGCCGTCGCGCGCACGAAAGACGACCCGCACACGGTCGTTACGGCCTCGGTCGCGGCGTTGAAGTTGGAACAACCGGAGTTGGCGCTCGAACTCGCTACGACCGGTACGACCGCGTTTCCCCGCAATGCCGGTCTGCACCGCATCCGCGGCATGGCTGCGTACCGGTTGGGGCGCTATGCCGACGCAGAATCCGCGCTGCAACAATCGTTGCACTTGGACAAGTCCCCTGCTTTGTCCTATTTTTTGCTGGGCTCCGCGCAGAGCCGTCTCGGCAAGTCCGAGTCGGCCGAGCGCAATTTCAGCGAAGCAGCCAGGCTTGACGCCCGGTACGCGAAGCGGAAATAGACGGACGTCGGGAGCGCCCGATCTGAATCGACGACGAACGAAAGACGCAGTGCTTTCGTTCGCGGCGCGTGCCGCAAGTCGACGACTCGGATCGCACCGAACTCCGCGATGCCGTTTTTCCGATGCCCCGCGCCTTGTTGCAACTCATTCCGTCGTTGATCTGCGCGAGCGCCGCTACGGCGGTGGTCGTCGGTCTCGGATTGGTCGCCGGCGCTTTGGCTCACGCCGCGCTGGCCGTCGCGCTGATCTGGTCGGTGTGCGCCGCGCAATGGTACATGGTCCACCGCGAGCGGATGGATCAGGTCGTCGCGCGACGGTATCTCGAACTCCTCACGCACTTGCAAGAGCCGGGCCTCGCGCCGGTTTTTAACGCCGAGTCGCTGCCGGCCGTCGATCACCGGTCCCCGTGGTACGCGCCGCTGACGCGGATTCGCGATTTCTTGGCATCGTTTCATGATCGCCAGATGCAGTTGGAAACCTCGCGGACGGCCCTGGATATCCGCCTGCAAAGGACGCTGGCTCAGTTGGAATTGAATGCGGCCGTGTTGTCGAAGGTCGGCGAGCCGGTGTTGGCCGTCGATGCTTACGATGAACTGCTGCTGGCGAATTCGGCGGCCGAGATGCTGCTCGAAACGCACGGCGAGAAACGCCGCATCGCCGGCGGCTCGATGCGCGACAAGCTGACGAACATGATCGCCGACGTCCGTCGTCGCCCGGTCTCGGCGCACCGGACCGAAGAACTGGAATGGACCGACGCTCAGGGGCACAAACGTTGGTATCGTGCGACCGTCGACAATCTCCGCGATCAACCGTCGGGCTTCGAGCACGGCGGCGCGGTAGTCGTGTTGCGCGACGTCAGTGCGGCCCGCGAGATTCAACAGCAGCATGCCGAGTTCGTGTCGGCCGCCAGCCATGAAATGAAGACGCCGCTCGCCGGCATCAAGGCGTACGTCGAACTGCTGGCCGACGGTGAGGCCGAGAGCGAAACGGAACGCGAAGAGTTCCTGGACGTTATCACGGGCCAAGCCGATCGTTTGCAGCGCTTGATCGAGAACTTGCTCAACATCGCGCGGATCGAGGCCGGCGTCGTGCAGGTGAGCAAGTCGAGCCGCGGCGTCAACGAGATTGCAGCCGAGGCGCTCGAAGTGCTTCGCCCTGCCGCCGAGGCGAAGCAGATCACGCTCGTCTCCGATCTCAGCCCGCTCTATCTCGGGGCGATGGTCGATCGCGACATGCTCTCGCAGGCGATCATCAACCTGCTTTCGAACGCCGTGAAGTACACGCCCCAAGGCGGCACGGTCACGCTGCGAAGTCGTCTGGCCGATCACGAAATCCAGATCGACGTCGAAGACACGGGCGTCGGCCTGAGCGAAGAAGATTGCGTCCGCGTGTTCGAGAAATTCTATCGCGTCGAAAAAGACAAGAACATGGCGGCCGGAACGGGGCTCGGCCTGGCGCTCGCGCAGCACATCGTCGAAGACGTGCATGGCGGACACCTGACGGTTCGCAGCAAGTTGGGCCAAGGAAGCACGTTCGGCATCACGATTCCTTCGGCGGGACGCAATGCATAATCGGCCGACGACGTCGCCAAGCACCGTTTGAAATCTGAAATCTGAGATTGCGAAACAAAGAAAGCAGGCCGTTATGAGCAAGCATGTGCTGTTGTGCGACGACGAAACTGCGATCATTCGAGCGGCCGAGATCAAACTGAGCCGCGCCGGCTATCGCGTCACCTGCTGCAGCGACGGTCAGGCTGCGCTCGAAGCGATTCAGCTCGAAACGCCCGACTTGCTACTCACCGATTGCCAGATGCCGCGCCTCGGCGGGCTCGAATTGATTCGCCGTCTGCGCGAGTTGGAAGCGACGCACGACCTGCCGATCTACATGCTCACGGCCAAAGGGTTCGAGCTCTCGGCCGAGGAGTTGAAGGCGAAATGGAACGTGCTCGGCGTGATCGCCAAGCCGTTTAGCCCTCGCGAAGTGCTGAAGTTGGTCGACGACCTGTTCGCCGTGGGGGCCGTATGAACCTGACGACCGAAGTGTTCGGCGACTGCGTCGTCGTGCATGCCCCGCAAGACCTGAGCCGCGATCATGCCGATCGCTTCGAGAATTTCCTGCACTCGCTCGATCGCGTGCAGATCGTGCTCGACATGGACAGCGTCGAGCAAGTCGACAGCGCCGGCCTGACGGCCTTGATCAACGCGCAAGAGGCGGCCCGCGCGCTCGGCGGCGACATCAAGGTCTCGACCACGTCGAACGTGAATCGCAAGATCCTCGAAATCACACGGCTCGATACGCAACTGGAAGTGTTCGAAAGCGTCATCGACGCCGTGAAAAGCTACCGCTAAGTCTCGTTCGTACTCGATCCGCAGTCGGAGTTCGCCCCTGTGACCGCCCCCTCTTCCAACGCCGCCGGAACCGGACTCGCCAAACTCGGCGATCTGCTCGTACAGCGCGGCTACCTGAGCGAAGACGGTCTGAAGAACGCGCTCACGGCGCAGAAGAAATCGCAAGGCAAGCTGCTGGGCGAGTTGCTCATTGAATTGGCGGCCTGTTCGGAAGATCAGGTGGCCGAGTGCATCGCCGACTCGTACGGCGTGCCGTATGCCAAGCTCGAACTGCGTTATTGCGATCAGAAGACCGCGGAGTTGCTGCCGCGCGAGTTCATCGAGAATAACTTGGTGATGCCGCTGTTCGCCGTACGCGGCATGCTGACGTTGGCGGTCTCCGAGCCGTCGAACCTCTTCTTGATCGAAGAAGTTGAAAAGCTCACGAAGCTGCGTGTGCAGACGGTCGTGGCGACGGCGAAAGATATTCGCCGGATGATCACCGCCCTGCCGAACTCGAAGTGCTTCGTCATCGACGACATCATCGAGGACTCGCAAGGGGGCGACGTCACGCTGATCGAAGACGCGGTCGAGGATATCAGCGACATCGAAGAGGTCGCCGGTCAATCGCCCGTCATTCGCTTGGTGAACTTCATCATCTACTCGGCCGTCAAAGACGGCGCGAGCGATATTCATATTGAACCGGCGGAAAAATGCGTTCGCGTCCGCAACCGGATCGACGGTCGGCTGTACAAGTCGCTCGAAGTGCCGCTGACCTTGCTCAATGCCGTGACGAGCCGCATCAAGATCATGGCGTCGCTCGACATCAGCGAGCGCCGCTTGCCGCAAGACGGTCGCATCCATGTGATGCTCGACGGTCGCAAGATCGACTTGCGTTGCAGTACTTTCCCGATGAACCGCGGCGAGAAGACGGTGATTCGCGTGCTCGATACGCGGAGCGTTTCGCTGGTCCTGGAGGACCTCGGCTTCTCGGAAGACATTCTCAACGGTCTGCAAAAGATGATCCGGGTACCGAACGGCATCAACCTGGTGACCGGCCCGACCGGCTCCGGTAAGTCGACGACGCTGTACGCGGTGCTGAACTCGATCAGCTCGATGGAGAACAACGTCTGCACGGTCGAAGACCCGATCGAATACAACCTGCCGCTGATCAATCAGTTTCAAATCCAAGAGCGGGTCGGCCTGACGTTCAGCAAGGCTCTGCGAACTCTGTTGCGGCAAGATCCCGACGTCATCATGGTCGGCGAAGTCCGCGACGAAGAGACGGCCCGGACGGCGATCCAAGCCGCCCTTACGGGGCACTTGGTCTTCAGCACGCTGCACACGAACGACGCCTGCGCGGCGATCACGCGCTTGTTGAACATGGGCGTTGAGACGTATCTGCTCGGCGCGGCGCTGAACATGGTGCTCGCCCAACGACTCGTCCGCAAGATCTGCCCTAAGTGCAAGTCGGTCTACGAGCCGCCGCGCACGACCCGCAAGGCGATTGAGCGGATGGGCTTCGACGTCAAGGAATACTTCCGCGGCGTCGGCTGCAAGAACTGCCGCAATACCGGCTACAGCGGACGAATCGGCGTGCATGAACTGCTGGTGCTCGACGACGAGATTCGCGATCTGGTCGTCAGCAGTGCGCCGTCGACGACGATCTCGCAGACGGCCGTCCGCAAGGGAATGATCACCTTGAAGCACGACGGCTTCCGCAAAGTCCGCGAAGGGATCACGACGATCGAAGAAATCCTGCACATCGCCGGCGACGTCCGCGACACAGCCGAACTGACGGCCGCTACTTAACCGCCTAAATCATGTCGACTCTCGCCTTTCAATACCGCGTTCGCGATGCCTTGGGCAAAGAGCACCAAGGGACGGTCGAGTCGGTGAATCGCGACGAGGCGGTGGCGCAGCTCCGTCGCGAAGGAATGCAGGTCCTCGAATTGGAAGAGGACGCCGGGCCGGGCCTGTTTGCCCCGGGCATTCGGCGGACCGACGTCATTTATCTGACGAACCAGCTCGCGATCATGGTCGACACCGGCATTACGCTGTCGGTCGCGCTCGAAGGAATCGCGGAGCAGGAAGCCAACCCGACGATGCGGCAGATGCTGAACGACCTCAAACGCGGGGTCGAGTCGGGCGACGACTTTTCTAGCTCGCTGGCCAAGTATCCCAAGCAGTTCGACAAGACCTACGTCTCGATGATCAAGGTCGGCGAAGCGACCGGCACGTTGGCCGAGATGCTCGAGCGCGTCGCGCTCTATCTTCGCAAAGAGATGGAGATGCGGAGCAAAGTGAAGGCGGCGATGGCCTATCCGGCCGTCATGGCGACGATGGCGATCGGCGTCACGACGTTCTTGCTGACGTTCATCCTGCCGAAGTTCGCGCCGCTGTTTGCCAAAAAAGGGATCAAGCTACCGACCCCGACGCGCTGGAGCATGGCCGCCTCGGACGTGCTGCTGCATTGGTGGCATCTCTGGATTCCAGGGCTCATCATTGCGGTCGTCGGCTTCATCGTCTTCAAGAAGACGAAGCAAGGCCGCCGGATGATCGACGGCATTCTGCTCAATGCTCCGCTGATCGGCACCGTCACGCGGAAGGTCGCGATCAGCCGTTCGATCCGGACGCTCGGCACGATGCTCAACAGCGGCCTGCCGGTGTTGGAAGCGTTGAAGCTGACTTCCGAAGTGGCCGGCAATTCGTACTACGAAGAGATCTGGCTCCACGTCCTCGATGAAGTGACGCAGGGGAACGAGATCTGCGAATCGCTCAAGGGAAATCCGCTCTTCCCGGCGACGCTCGTGCAGATGATCTCGGCCGGCGAACAGACGGCCAAGCTCGGCGACGTCTTACAGAAGGTGAGCGATTACTACGATCACGAAGTCGAGACGGCCATCAAAACCGCCACGAGCATGATCGAGCCGATCATGATCAGCGCGATGGGCGTGATCGTCGGCACGATCGGCCTCGCGTTGCTGCTACCGGTCTTCTCGCTCAGCAAAGCGTCGAACTAAAGTCGACGATCTTTCTCGGCGAGCCGAGGGCGCAAGCCCTCGGGCATTTCTCTTTTCGCGCGTGCGCTGTTCTTTCGTCACGAACGCGCACCGTCTACTCGGCGCATCCCGTCCGGGGGCTTGCGCCCCCGGCTCGCCGGTAATGAATCCGGCTCGCCGATGATTTGATTTCGTCATCGTACCTTACGCACGACGACGGTTTTGTTTTGTGCTTTAGCCGGTTTGCGACCGACGAGCGCGGCGTTCCGAACGGAGGCGAGCGCGGCGATTGGTTTCGCTCGGCTTCTCGTAGAACTCTTTGCGGCGCATTTCCTTCTTGATCCCGCTCCGCTCGACGAGCTTGCGGAACCGGCGGACCGCTTCTTGAATCGATTCCTTGTCCCGAACCGTCAACTTAACCAAACCATCTCTCCTCGACAGAGGCTTCCGTGGAAGCCGGGTGCTGCGACATGTAACGCGAGCCATAATCGCCGGGACCGCCCTGGCGATAGTCCGTCAAGATAGCAAATCGGCACAAACACGTCCACTCGTGGGGGTCAGAGAGATATTTCGCTTGGGAACAGGCCCGCGCCGCAGAGTGGGGAACCGGCGACTTGCCTGCCGGACCGGGCGATAGCAGTTTCCGGGCTCGTTCGATGTTGGATCCGTGTGCGGCGGCTGATCGGCCGCAAGATTTGACGGGCCTGCCCAGCTTATCGGTCGCGGGGTCGCATAACCGGAACGACTGTATTCCCGGGCCTCCGGCGGTCGATGCGATCGTGGAGGGAACGCTTTCCGCGGCGTTCCGGCCTTCTGTCGCGACTCTGTCTTTTTGAGGACCCGCCGCCGTGACGCACCCTGCTGAATCCGTTCCCAACGAACGCCCGAACCCGAAGCATTTGCTGGCCGACCTGGAGTCGCGACAAGACGAACTGCTCCGCCTGCTCGACGAGTTGGAGCAGCGGACGAAACAGGCTCTCGCACAGCTGACGGTCGTCCCGGCGACGACGGCGCCGGTTTCCGAGGTGAAGGCGGCGTAGCAACGCGAACCCTGAGTCGTCGGCGATCGGCGCGAGCGCAATAAAAAAACGGGCACGAGAGGCTTTCGCTTCTCGTGCCCGTCTCTATTTCCACGTCGAGCGGTTTTAAGAGGCAACGAGAACGTTGCAAAAACCGAAGTCGACGCTATTCGAACCGATTAGAACCAGACGGCACCTGCCGAAGCAGGAGCATCAAACTAGTGCAGCATCTGCGTGAGCAGATGCGCGAAACTAGCTGGCGCTGCCGGTGGCGGCCGGAGCGGCGCTGCTGGCCGAACCCGCACCCTTGTTTTCGCTGCAACCAGCAACGACGCCGACGCACAGCAACAGAGCGATCAAAGCAAGCTTCTTCATAATTAATCCACCTTTTCGAAAGTCGAAATGTCACGATCGAGTCTCTTGCCAGGTCCATCCTGACAATGTCGACCGCTATGAGTGATCCCCGTTGACCGGAGATTATTCCCTCGCACCGTAAATAATCTTAAGATGATTCCCGCGAGCCGTTCGTCGCCGGTTGGTTCCCGTTAGAATGCCGGGACCGACTCGGATGCTCGCAGGTCGGAATACATCTTCCCCCACTGCCGGGTCAGTTTAGCAATGCCGGCGATGGGCGGCTAGTGGCAGCAGCAATCGTGATTTATTTCCGGCGTGGAATTAGGCGGTTTGCGCCTAGCGGTTTCTCCGGATTTCGGGAATATCTGCGGGTCGAAGCGGCTCTTACCTAGCGGGGACTCGGCTTTGGATGGTTCGTCGCACACCGATATCGCCCTTTTAGCCGTCGAGCATCAAGCGACGGTCTCTCGGGCGGCATATCGGCTTTGCGGCTCGGCCGTCGATGCCGAGGACCTCACGCAGCAAACGTTCTTGGCCGCTTTCCGCTCGCGCGATCAGTTGCGCGATCCGACGGCGGCCCGGGCTTGGCTCGCGGCGATCCTGCGGAGCTGCTTTCTCAAATCGTTGCGAAAGCGAACCGCCGGCACCGTCGCCGATCCCGAGTTCGATTGGAACGGCGTCCCCGGCCCGGTTCCCGAGCCGACGAGCGTCGATCCGGAACGGTTGCAGCAGGCGCTCGACGGCCTCGGCCCCGAAGCCCGTGTGATGCTGGTGCTGTTCTACTTCGAGAGTCAATCGTATCGGGAGATCGCCACGTCGCTGGAGTTACCGATCGGCACGGTGATGAGCCGGCTCTCGCGGGCGAAAGAACAGCTGCGGCGGAAACTTTTGGAAGCGGAAACAAAACAAGAACAGCAGGCGGC
>CAMCTH010000197.1 GCA_945877965.1 Planctomicrobium piriforme
CGGGGGGAACCCACGGCCTAACTCTTGAGCTGACCTGACTTTCGGTTTCCCTTGCCGACTCGCTTTTGCAGCGAATCGCCGAGTTCGGCGCGGGCTGCCTCGGCATGACGCTGCAGTTGCGCGACGACGTCGGGATGCTCGGCGGCGACGTTTTTGGTTTCGCCGATGTCGTCTTTGAGGTTGTACAACTCGAGTTCGGCGACGACTCCCTGTTTCGTCGGGGCGGGGCGGCCGTCGGCGCCGCGTTCGTCGTAATGCCGATACTTATGCGGGAACACGAGCTTCCACGGCCCGCTCCGGATCGCCTGCAGTTCTTGGCCGTAGTAGAGCCAGAGCGCCTCGTGCGGCGATTTGGCCCCCGGCGTCGCGAACATCAGCGGGGCGATATCGAGGCCGTCGATCGGGCGATCGGAATCGAGCGTGACCCCGAGCAGCTTGGCGACGGTCGGCAGCACGTCGATCGTCATCGCCGGCTCGTTGCAGACCGACGCGGCCGGAATCTTGCCGGGCCAGCGCATGACGCACGGCACGCGACAGCCTCCGTCCCACATTCCCCCCTTCCCTTCGCGCAACGGACCGGCCGAACCGGCATGATTGCCGTAGTTCAACCACGGGCCGTTGTCGGAGGTGAAGACGACGAGCGTCTTGTCGTCGAGCCCGTTGCGATTGAGGGCCGACAGGATCTCGCCGACCGACCAATCGATCTCGCTGATGACGTCGCCGAAGAGACCGCGCTCGGTTTTGCCGGCGTACTTGTCGGAAGCAAAGATCGGCACGTGCGGCATGCTGTGCGGCACATAGAGCAAGAACGGACGTTCTTTGTTCGCGTCGATGAACTTGACGGCCCGCTCCGTGTACCAAGTCGTCAACTGCGTTTGATCAGGGTTCAGCGCGATCGTCTTTTCGCCTTCGATCAACGGCAGGTCGGGGAACGCCCCTTTCTGCGGATGGTTGGGCCACATGTCGTTGGAGTACGGCAGGCCGAAGTAATCGTCGAAGCCGTGCCGCCCGGGCAAATAGCGCGGGTGATGTCCGAGATGCCACTTGCCGTAGATGGCGGTCGCATAACCGGCCCGCTTCGCGACTTCGCCGAGCGTCGTTTCGTCGTCGTTGATGCCGTTGGTGCTTTGCGGTCCGAGCGCGCCCAAGATGCCGACGCGATTCGAATAACAGCCGGTGAGCAGGGCCGCCCGCGATGCCGAGCAGACCGCCTGCGCGACGTAGAAGTCGGTGAACTTCATCCCCTCGGCCGCCATGCGATCGAGGTTCGGCGTCGCGTACCCCTGCGTCGGACCGAACGGCCCGATGTCGGCATAGCCGAGATCGTCGCAAAAGATGACGACGACGTTGGGTCCGGCCGCGGCGGCCGACGAACTGGCCGGGACAAAGAACAGGGCCGAGCACAAGGCGAGCGACGACAGGACGATGCGGAAACTCATGGTGATTCAACCTCGCCGGAACCGAGCGATGCGGAGACGGACAACGGTCCGCATCGTAGCCGGTCGAGGTCGGCGGGGCGACGCTTTTTTCGCCGCACGCGCGGCTTACGACTGTGGGATTGCCGCGGATAGATTCTCTGCCAAGAATCGCCAGCCGCTGAGATACCACCCTTCGCCCGCCGGACGACACCACGCCGCCTCGGCCGGCTTGCGGATGTCGACGTCGCGACAGCGGAACAGCACCTCGCTCACCAGGCCGCGCTCGATTGGATAGTTGTGGAGCAGTCCGACGCCGCCGCGCGACAGATCGCGCGTGAATGCCGAGAGGTTGCGGGCCGGTTCGTTCACACGCTGCAACGTGACCGGCGTGAAGAACGCGAACCGACCGGTCGCGCGAGTATCGCAGCCGTCGTCGGACCGCGTCGTGAACAACAGTGTGTGGAGTTCCGAAATCGAAAGCAGCCGGCCGGAGGCGACGGAGCGAGCTGTAGTTTCAAAAGTGAGCACGCGGCAACTCCCCAGTGGGTGGCAAGAGGGCAACCCACAAAGTTAACTTGCCACGTCGCGTCGGCCGGCATTTTGCGGCAGTCCGTCGCGCAGCGTGGGGTGGAGACACCAGCCACGGGCGTGAATGCTCTACGTCAAACGGATGCGGTCCCACTCATCGTGCGACATGCGCGCCGATCAGTCGGCGAGCTGTTTCACGATGAAGTCGACGGCGGTCTTGTAGGCTTCGGCGACTTTCTTCGGATCGGCGCCGGTGAGGCCGTGCTCGGCGTCGTCGAAGCGGAGTAGGCGATGCTCGACCTTTTGCTTCTTGAGCTGCGCCGCCATTTGGACCGACGACGCGAACGGGACGTCGGTGTCGGCATCGCCGTGGATCAGCAGCGTCGGCGGAAACTTCGCGGTCACATTCCGTTCGGGCATGTATGGCTCGAACTTTTTGGCGTCGCGTTGCGGACTCCAACCGCTGACCGCCTCGGCCCAGCCGCCGGTCCGTCGCAAGAATTGATAGTACGCACCGGCGTCGGTCTTGCGTTTGCGTGAGTCCGAGACGGCGTCGCCGGTCGCGATCTTCGAAGCGTCTTCGGGGGCGAACTTCGCCGCGGCGTGACGAGCATGCTTGCTCTTCTCAAAAGTCCACGGCGCGCCGAGATCGCCGTAACCCCACAGAGAAACGAGAGCCTGCGGCTGCGTATCCAGGCGGCTGCCGGCCGTCAGTGTGAGATAACCGCCCGCCGAACCGCCGACGATCGCAATCCGCTTCGGGTCGGCTCCGAACGACTTGGGGCCGCTCGTGCGAACCCATTGCACGGCCGCTTCGACGTCGGCGACGATCTCCGGCAGCTTCGTTTCGGGAGCCAGGCGATAGTCGATCGACACGACGGCAAAGCCGCGCGGCAAAAAGGCGTCGCGCAGCCAAGACGGCACGCTTTCGCGATGGCCGTTGATCAACGCACCGCCGTGGATCCAAACCACGACCGGTCGCGGAGTCGTCGCCGCTTCGCCCTTCGCCACCTCGTCCGGCAGCGCTTCATAGTCCACGTCGGCCATGATCTCCAGATCGCCGACCTTCTTGTAAGCGTAAGTATGCTTCACCACCATCGGTTCCGGCGGCGGCGGAGGGGCCGGCGACGCGACGAACGTCACATTGCGATACCACACTTCGCTGCCGTGATCGGTCAGCATAAGTTTGCCGCCCGGATGGAGCGAGAAGTTGCGGACGTCGTTGAACTTGCTCGCCGCGACGTTCTTCTTCCAGACCGCATCGCCGGCCGTGGCCGACACGATCTTCTTGCCGTTCAGCCAGTGTTCGATTTGCTGACCTTTGACGACGATGCGGCCCGTGTTGTATTCGCCGACCGGCTTCAATTGTTTGTCGTCGTTCGGCTCGTACAAGTCGTACAACGAGCCGCTCGAGTTCTTCGACTTGGTCGAGGTCTTCGTGCCGACGTCGTCGAAGATCTGATACTCGCAGCCGAGGACCTTGCCGTTGTACGAACGAACGCGGTACTTGATGCCGCTGTTGCCGCGCGGCGCGATCTTCCACTCGAACGAGAGATCGAAATCGCCGAACTCCCGGGCCGTGACGATGTTGCCGGCCCGCTTGCCGTCCTTCTTCAAATGAATGACGCCGTCGACGACTTCCCACCCCTGCTCAACCGGCTTGCCATCTTGCGTCGTCCAGCCGAGCAACGTCTTGCCGTCGAAGGGGTCGGCATTCTTATTCGGTGCGGGCTTCGCAGGAGCGGGCTTGGCCGCCGGTGCTTTCTCGCCGGATGCTTTCGCAGCGGGAGACGGTTTCTCCGGAGTGCTCGCAGGAGCCGCCGTCTTTGTCTCTTTTGCTTGCGCGGGAGCCGCTTTGATCGTGGCCGTCGCTTTCGCATTAGCCGGCTTCGGATCGGCCGAGAGTAAAGTCGACGAGCAGGCGAAACTCGCAACGGCGACGAGCGAGAAGATGCGAAGATTCATGCGAGACCTTGGCGTGAGGGTCGGCTCGCCGTGAACGACGAACCGAGCCGTGAGGGAATCGTGGGGGCGACGCCGCCAGTATAGTCCGAGCCGCCGCAAGACGCGACAGAGCCAAAAATCGCCCGCAGGTGAGCGCGATCGAACTACTGCGGCCGACCGGGGAGCCTAAAGCGAAAGGTCGAGCCGACGCCCAACTCGCTCTCGACCGAGACGACTCCGTCGTGCGCCTCGACGAACGTCTTGACGATGGCCAGCCCCAGCCCGAGGCCGCCCTCTTTATCCGGGTCCGTCACATGTTTATCGAACACGCTTTGACACCGATCGGGAGGAATCCCTTCGCCGTTGTCGCGCACCGAACACTCGACGGAGTTACCGTCTTCACTTGTCTTCGCGGCAATGACGATCTCCCCGCAAGGCGTGTAGGAGATTGCATTCGCGATCAGATTCTGAAACAAGCGCCGCAGTAACCCGGCATCGGCATAGACGACGAAATCAACGGGCACGGAGTTGAGCAGGCGCGTTGATGCAGTACCGGCCACCGAATGGAGGTCGTGAATCAAGGACTGAATGAGCGGCCAGAGGTCGAATTCGCGTCGCTCTAACCGGATGCCGAGCTCGTCCGTGAGGTTGTTGTTTTCCTCGACGACCTTCCGCACCAAGTTCTCCAGGTGTTGCACATTTCGGCTCAGCGCCTGCAACATCGGGGCCGTCTGATTGACGTCCGGTTCGCCGCGGGTCAGCAACAGTTCGAGAACTTTCGCTGAAAGCGCAATGGCGTTCAGCGGAGTTCGCAGATCATGCGCTACGAATGCCAGATACTCTTCACGACGGCGTTGCACTTGGAGTGCTTGTTGGGTCGTAAAGGTCTGCAGGGCCATCCCGATCGCCCCGTCGAGCACCTGGTTGACGATATGAAACGGCTCGCCTTGCAGACTCAAGTCGTGACTTTGGGCAAGGTCGTGAATCCCGCCGCGGAAAATGTTGTACTCGGCAACGACTTCTTGGATATCAAAGCCGTCTTTGACTCGCTGGAGACCGTGGGCCGGCGGACTGCCGTCGCGGAGCGCATCCATGATGGACGATTGCGACCGCGAGCGGAGCGCCTCGGCCAGCTCGTCAATCAGACTGGGAATATGATCATTCAGCGTGGGGACGTCGAGGTGCTGCGCGGATTCGAGTTGCCGCACTTGATTACGCCACCCCGTAAGCAGAGTTTCGCGCTCGCGTTCGATTAGTTCCGCGAGTTGGTCGAGGTTTGGAATGCTACAGAATCCCTACAATAGAATTGCGCGCTTCAACGACGGCGCGCAATTCTACCGCAGGGTGAACCGTTGCGACCTGCAATTCCCATCAAAGTGACTCGGCGTCGAAGTCGTCAACGCGGCGGCAGCTTTTTTACAGCTGCCGCCGCGTAACGCGTCGTAAAGCAATCGCCGTTAAATCCGGCCCATGAGCAGCAGAACGATCAAGATGACCGCAATGAGACCGACGCCGCCGCTCGGGCCGTAACCCCAGTTCCGACTGTGCGGCCATGACGGAAGTGCGCCGACAAGTAGCAAAATCAGGACGATCAGCAGGATGGTAGAGAGAGAAATCATGGTCGGCCGCCTTGGTAGTGTGGTTCGACGAGCTGATCGGGCCGCGTCCATGGCCTGCTCGTCTACTACTCAAGATGCACTTACTATGCCGAAGCGTCGTCGACGTCTGATTTGGTGCGTGCTTTCGATTCGATCTGCGCCGCGGTCGGCGTCTTTACGTTCCACGCCAGCCCGCAAAGTTGCAGCAGTTGAATCAGGTTGTACGACATATCGACTTCCCACCATCGCAGACCGTGCCGCGCCGAAGTCGGAAAGGCGTGATGGTTGTTATGCCATCCTTCGCCGAAGGCCAGGACCGCCATCACGCCGTTGTTGCGACTGAGGTCGTGCGCCTGGAACGGCCGCTTCCCCCAGAGATGACAAACCGAATTGAGTCCGAACGAGATGTGATCGGTCAGGGCGATCCGTACGAATCCGCCCCAGAGCAACCCGGCGACGGCTCCTTGCCAAGTGCCTGAGATGACCCAGCAGAGCGCCGCCGGTAAGGCAAAACCAATGGTGACCCAGACCAGATGCAACCGCTGGACTCGCGCCAGCAGCGGATCGGCAATGAGATCGGGAATGTAACCCATTCGTTCCGGCGTCATGTGAACGTCGAGCATCCAACCGACGTGGGCATTCCAAATTGCCAGAACGCGGCCCCAAAACGACGAGCCCGACCGGTTCGGCGAGTGTGGGTCGCCGTGATGGTCGCTGAATTGGTGATGCTGCCGATGCCCGGCGACCCACGAGTACAACGTCCCCTGAGCCGCCATCGAGCCGAAGATCGCGAGCGCCGCGCGAACGGCAGGATGCGTCTCGAACGAGCGATGCGTGAACAAGCGATGAAAACCGACGGTCACCCCTAAGCCGGTGAGGATGCCGAACACGCCGGCGACGGCCAACGTGCCGAGCGGCATGCCGTAATAGAACGTGAACAGACCGGCCGCAATCGAGCCGAGGACCGGCGCGACCATCTGCACCCATTGAAAGGCGGTCTCGTGTCGATAGCGCAACGGAAACGGCATATGCCGCGACACGCGATCGCGCAACGGCATCCGGGAAGGCTGAGTTAAGACCGACATAAAAGGCCGACGTCGAAAAAATACGACTCGCGCCGTGTTCAAAGTGAAGACGCGGCGCGAGTCGCTCACCCTGTTCTACGCGATAGCATCGCCAGGGTTTCGACCAATCAGCCGGCGACGACCATTTACTGCGGAATACCGCAGATCGCGCAGCGAAGCGCTCTGAACGCCGATTGCTGGTTGGAACAGTGGGCGATTTAGGTGGGCACGACTTCATGAACCGAGCGTCGCGCGATCAAGCGCACGGTTCATGGGCAACCACCGTGCGCGAACTTCGTCCGGCATAGAAACGGGCGCGGCACACTTGAGACATCCGCTAGCAAGCGATCGTGCCGGCAGATCGCACGCGGCGGAATGCAATTCCGCACAGGATCGCGGCTTGCTATGCTCCCGCCCCGCTCGCGGCACGAATTCGCCGGCAATGCGATCGACCGTGCCGTGCGATTCGCCCGCGGTTCGCGTCTGTTTTGTTTGCACGGCGGCTCGACGAGCGGTCGATGTTAAATGATGAATATCTTAGTGATCCCCGGTTCGAGGCCAGTTCGATGAAGCGATGTTTTGCGATCGTGTGTCTCAGCGGTTGGATGTTGCTGGGTACGGCGACGGCCGAGGCCGGCCACGGTCACTGCCACGGGCACGGCGGCTGGCACGTCGACGTCCTCTTCGGCGGCGCCTACTACCCGCGGCCTTGGTATCCGTCGTACTACTACTATCCCGCTCCCGCGCCGGTCGTTTACGCACCGCAGCAAATCTATGTGCCGCTCGCGCAAACGGCGGTGCCCGTCGCGCCGACCGTGACGGCCGCCCCGAGCGCGCCGGCAACGACGCCGATCACGATTCGCTCGAACACGACGTCCGCTTATCGCGGCAGCGGCGTGACGATTCGCAACCCCGTCGCCACTTCCACGAACGTCGCCTTCGTCGTCGACAGTCGTTCCGAGGTCGAGTTGAAGCCGGGCGACGAGGTGCCGCTCAGTCAGAAGGGGAGCTACTTCGTCGAGTTCGATCGCGGCGGCGACTTCGGCACCTCGAAGCAGACGCTGACCGAAGGGTCATACGAATTCGTCGTCACGGCGAAGGGCTGGGACTTGCAAAAGACGTCGAGCGACGAAAACAGTCCGTTGCCGACCCCCGTCGTCCGCCGCAATGCGCTGCCGACGGTTCGCTAAGGTCGGCGACGTTCGCGACTTCGCCGGTTCTCCAAGGCGGGCTCGTCGCTTACAGCTGCAACAAGCGGCGCGCATTGTCGCGGAAGATTTTACTTGCCGCGGCTGCGGGAAGATCGAGTTCGCGATAGAGCTCGAACTGCGGAATCTTTTGGCCCGGGAAGTGATAGTCGGTCCCGAAGACCAAGCGGTCGGCGCGACGCAGCAGGAACTCGCGCCCGAACTTCATATCGCG
>CAMCTH010000198.1 GCA_945877965.1 Planctomicrobium piriforme
GTCGTGCACGATTGGGTAAGTCAGATTCATGAAGTTTTTCAACCGTCGCACCCCGCCGGCGGCCGCGCCGGCCGTCTCGGGCTGTTGAAAACGTCCGTCGACCGCGACGCCTACGACTTTCAAACCCGACGCTTTGCGGCGATCGAAGAGGAATTCCAAGTAGCCGACTTGCCCGTACGGCTCGGCCAACGGCGTGTCGCGATAGTCCCAGAAGTGGAGCACGGTGACGTGCTTTTGCAGGTCGGCGTCGGTCAGTTTGCTCGTCCCTTCGCCGGCGACGCTGAACGCTTCGACCTTGCGGCCCACTTGCTTGGCGGCGGTTTGTTCCAAGGCCGAGGCGCGGCCCGCTTGACGTTCTAAGTCGCGCTCGGCCGCAGACACGATCCTCGCCAGGGCCGCATCGCTCGCGACGATCTTGGCGTCGGGCAACAGTTCGGTCAGCTTCGTCACTTGCTCGGCTGAAAGTTCCGCGTCGGTCTGGCGCGGGTTGCGCTTCAACGCGGACCGCAACTTCTCGATCGCGGCGACGCCGGTCGTCAGCGACTTCTGCGCTGCTTCGTCCCGCCGCTCGGCGTCGATCAACTCGACCGCTAAGCGATACTCGGTCCCTTGGTTCATGAAGACGCGGGCCTCGTAGCGGAGCGCAAGATTGGTCGTCGGATCGATCCAGAGTTTGCGTTGATGTCCGAACTGATTGCGGACTTCGACTTCCCAGGTCTTGCGATCATCGACCGACGCGGCCTTGATGATCTCATGCTCCAAGCCGGCATGTTCCCACGTCGTGCCGACTTCCGCCGGTTCGGGGAGCGTCAACCGCGGCGCGATCAACGGGACCGCATGCTTGCCGTCGCCGTAATCGAACAGCAAGGCAGGCCCCGACGAGCCGAGCGCCGCCCCTTCGGCGTTTTGCGACCAACGTCCGCAACGATCGGTCCAAGCGAAGCTGCCGGCGCCGCGTTCGTCGGTCAGCCACACGTAGTCGGTGCCGCCGCCGTCGGCGCGAGTGACGAGCAGCGTCAGATCGAAACTTTTCTGCGCGTCGCCGGCCTTTGAGCCTCGTTCGACCTGCGCTACGGTTCCGCGAAAGTGGAACTCGGCGCCGGGCACGACGTCGACTTCGGCACCGACCAAACAGAACGCAGAAAGTTGCAGCAGAGTGGCAAGCATGGCGACACCGACGGGGCAGGGTGGAGGCAACGGACGCGACGCTCGTGCCAGTGTAACACCCGATTGCGGCGTCGTCTCTGTCTTGATTTCGGCCCGAACGTTACGATGGCGGCTTCAGATTTCCCATCGCACCCCGCCCATGTATGAGCTGATGGAACCGGCAACCCCGCGGCACGTCTTGATTGCCGTCAATCGCAAGGCGGGGGACGGACGAAAGGCGGCTCGCGTCGAAGCGTTGCGGGCCGCACTGACGACGCAGGGTTGCACGGCGACGGTCGTCGAACACCTGGGCGAAGCGATGGCCCGCGCGACCGGCGAGTTTCGCGAAGGGGGGCTGCATGCCGTCGTCTGCGCCGGGGGCGACGGCACGATGAACGCGATGTTGAACGGCACGCCGTCGGGGACGCCGCTGGCCGTGTTTCCCTGTGGCACCGAGAACTTGCTCGCCCGCCATTTGCGGTTGCCGCACGATCCCGCAGAAGCCGCCGCCGTCGTCGCGATGGGGAGGCGGCAAACGTTCGACGTCGGCCGCGTGGGCGAGCGGTTGTTCTTGCTCACGCTGAGCGTCGGCTTCGACGCCGCTGTGGTGCATCGACTGCACGACGTCCGCGCGGGCAACATCAAGCATCTGTCGTACATTGGACCGATCGCCCGCGTCTGGCGCGAGTATGCGTATCCGGAGTTGCGCGTGACCGTCGAAGGTATCGACGAGTCCGCCCTCCGCCCTCCGCCTTCCCCCTTCTCTTGTCGCTGGTGTTTCGTGCAGAACCTACCCGCCTACGCGATGCGGTTAAACTTCACACCGCAGGCGCGGGGCGACGACGGGCTGCTCGATTACTGCCTGTTCCAACAAGGAGGGGCGTGGAGCGGCGTGCGGCATCTGTGGAACGTCGCCCGCGGGGCGCATCACAGGTTGCCCGACACGCACGTCGGCCGCACGCTGCAACTCCGGATCGACACGGTCGACCCGGCGCTCGCAGCCGACGTCCCCGTGCAAGTCGACGGCGACCCAGCGGGCTCGCTCCCAATCACGGTCGAAACCCTGCCGGGCTACGCAGCGCTGATCGTGCCGTGATCTGCGTGCCGTCGTTTGATTTTTTTCGCACCGCTCGCTTTTGATAAACGTGCGGGGTACGGTGAACGACGAGAGGTGATTTCTGCTAGCGACTTTTGCCGTTCAACATGATTCGGGAGGTTGATTCGATGTCGCACCGATGGCCGGCACTGTTTCTGATCGGCTGGTTCTTTTCGCCGTTCTTTTCGGAGGCGCCGGCGCAGGAACGCCCGAAGCCCGAGCCGGCGGTGCCGACCAAGGCGGCGGTTTCCTATGGATCACATCCCAAACAGGTTCTCGATTTCTATCAGGCTGAATCGTCGGAGCCGACGCCGGTCGTCGTTTACATTCATGGCGGCGGCTGGCTCGGCGGCACGCGCGAGGTGAATCCGAACACCGTTCGCATGCTGCATCATGCCAAAATATCGCTCGTCGCGATCAGCTATCGATTCACCACGGAGGCCGAAGGGATTGAGCCGCCGGTGAAGGCCCCATTGCTCGACGCCGCGCGGGCCGTGCAGTTCGTGCGCTCTCGGGCCGACGAGTGGAACATCGACAAGCAGAAGATCGCGGCCACAGGGGGTTCCGCAGGCGGCTTCTCTTCGCTCTGGCTTGCCTTCCACGATGACCTGGCCGACCCTCAAGCCGACGATCCGGTGCTCCGCGAATCGACTCGGCTGGCCTGTGCTGCGGTAAACGGCGCGCAGACGACCTTGGACCCGCAACTCATGCAACAATGGACGCCGAACGCCGCGGCGGGTTGGCATGCGTTTGGTCTGCGCGGCGACCCGGAAAAGAAACTCTCTCCGTTTGAACAGTTCTTAGCCGAGCGTGAACGGATTCTTCCTTGGATTAAAGAGTATTCGCCGATCGAGCATGTGACGGCCGACGATCCGCCGATCGGTCTGTACTACGGCGGCAAGCCGATGCTGGGACAGAAACAAGCGGACCCGCTGCACAATCCGAACTGGGGCGTGCCGCTGGCCGAGAAGTGCCGGAACGTCGGCGTCGAATGCGGGTTGTATTACGACGGTGCCCAAGACGAAAAACTACGGACCAGCAATGCGTTCTTAATTAACCGCCTGCGGCCGAAGCAATAAGCACGGCCGAGGCGCGGCGACGCTGATCGTGCTGTGAGTGCGACCGGTGTGCGCGGCTCGGAAAGAATCGCGATCAACGTCCGTCCGAGCCGCGCACGTCAGTAAGCGGTTCTGCTTGCGGCGTCGGTGACTACGATTTCGCGGGACGTTTCTTTCCAGCACCGGCTTTCTTCGCGCCGGGTTTGGCGTCGGCTCCGTTCTGCTTGCCGTCTGGTTTGCGCGGTTGGTCGACGGCCGACGGTGGGGCCTGCTCGGCGTTCCAGGCGTCGTAGAGTTTTTGCAACTCGGCGACCTTCGCCGGTTCGGCGCTGGCGAGGTCTTTGGATTCGCTCACGTCGTGGGCGAGGTCGTACAACTCCGGTTTTGCGACCGCGAGGTTGTTTCCTGCTCCGGCCGCTTCCTTGCGCGAGACGACCAACTTCCAGTCGCCGTGGCGCACAGCCCATTGCGGACCGAAGCGCCAGTACATCGTCTCGTGCGGGCGGGACTCGTTCTTGCCGGTTAGATACGGCAGCAGATCGACGCCGTCGAGCTTCCAGGCTGGATCGAGTTTGCCGCCGGCCGCGGCGACGACGGTCGGCAGGACGTCGAGGTTCATTACCGGACGTTCTTCGACCTTGCCGGCCGGCAGCGTTCCCTTCCACTGCGCGAAGAACGGCACCCGCGGGCCTCCTTCGAACGTCGTCATCTTGAAGCCGCGGAGGCCGCCGTTTTGCGACGAGGTGCTTTGCGTCGGCCCACCGTTGTCGGCGATGAAGAAGACGATCGTGTTCTCTTCTTGCTTCAACTCACGAATCTTGGCGAGCACCAGGCCGACGGCGTCGTCCATGCCCGACATCATCGCGGCAAAGTACTTTCGCTTCTCGTCGGTGATGTTGGGGAAGCGATCCAAGTACTTTTGCGGAGCTTGCAACGGTGCGTGCTGTGCGTTGAACGGCAGATACAGGAACCACGGCTTGGCTTGGTTTCGTTCGATCCAATCGGCCGAACGTTCGGCGTAGGCGTCGGTCGTGTAGAAGTTTTCGTCTGCAATGTTTTGAATGTCGAGCGACTTGCGAGAGTCAATGAATTGCGTCGGGTGATAGAACGGCGTGTTATTGAGCGTGCCGTAGAATTCATCGAAGCCGCGGTTCGTCGGGTAGTAATCCTGCGAGGCTTCGCCGCCGAGGTGCCACTTGCCGACGCAGGCCGTCGCGTAGCCGAGCGACTTGAGCCGCGCGGCGATCGTCGTTTCTTTCAGCGACAAGCCGCTGTGGCGCGCCGTCGCGTTGAACTCATGGCCGAAGCGCGTCGGATAGCGGCCCGTCATCAGGCCGGCTCGCGAGGGGCTGCAATACGTCGCCGCCACGTAGCCTTGCGCGAAGCGAACGCCGTTCTTGGCAATCGAATCGATGTGCGGCGTCGGAATGTCCTTATTCCCTTGCACGCCGGTCTCGCCCCAGCCGAGGTCGTCGGCATAGATGAGGAGCACGTTCGGCTGCGCGGCTTGGGTCGTCGTCGGCGATCCGAGGAGGCCGAGGATCGTCGCGAGGCAGAGGATCGACAGGGGCAGCGACGGTAATGCTGCGGCGGCACGACGTAAAACGTGGGACATGAGAGACCTCATCAACGGCAAGAAAGGGGGCGAGGTGGAGACGATGGCGAACACCATGTTTACCCGACTAAGACGCGCGGCCGACTCGGTTTATTCTATCGATCCACGGTGCGAACGGGCCTTTTCTTCGACCGGAAACGTCCGTCGCCGGTGATGGGCGGCGGCTGGTTCGGGCCGCGCGCGGTGATTACAATGCCGCGACGGTAAGTCCATCCACGCCTCTGCCTGCCGTCCCTCCTACGAGATTCCATCATGCATCGCTCCGTCTGCCGTTCGGCCGTCGTCTTGTTTCTCGCTCTCGTTTGGTCATTGCAGCAGGTCGGCTCGGTGCGGGCTGAAGTCGCGCTGCCGGAGGTGATCGGCGACAACATGGTGTTGCAGGCCGGCGTGCCGCCGACGATCTGGGGTTGGGCCGATCCGGGCGAAGCGGTGACGGTCAGCGTCGGCGACAATAAAGCGACGACGAAGGCCGACGATGCCGGCGATTGGCGCGTGCAGTTGCAACCGGTCGCCGCGGCCGACGCGGTCGAGATGACCGTGCAGGGGACGAACACGATCACGCTGAAGAACATTCTGGTCGGCGAAGTGTGGGTCGGCTCCGGCCAGTCGAACATGCAATGGTCGGTCAAGCAATCGCAAGACCCCGACGCCGAAATCGCCGCCGCGAAGTATCCGAAGATTCGCTTGTTCTTGGTGCCGCTCGTCCCGTCGGGAACGCCGTCGCTGCATGTGAACGCGCGTTGGGTCGAATGCTCGCCCGAGACGGTCTCCGGCTTCTCGGCCGTCCTCTATTTCTTCGGCCGCGAACTGCACAAGGAACTCAACGTCCCGGTCGGACTCATCGCCACGAGTTGGGGCGGGACGCGGATCGAGCCGTGGATTCCGCCGGCGGGCTTCGAGTCGGAGCCCGAATTGGCATCGACGCTCGAACAGGTGAAGTCGACCAATCTGCAGTTCAACAAGCAGATGCTCTCGCAAGTGAAGCAACTGAAGCAATGGCTCGCCGTCGCCGAGAGTGCGCAAGCAGCGGGCAAGCCGTTCCCGAACTTTCCGACGATGCCGGCTCATCCGCTGAACAGCAACGGCGCGCCGACCGGACTTTACAACGGCATGGTTCACGCGCTAGTGCCGTTCGCCGTCAAAGGAGCGATTTGGTATCAGGGCGAAAGCAACAACGGCGAAGGGATGAAGTATCACACGAAGATGAAGGCGCTTATCGCCGGCTGGCGCAAGGTGTGGAACAACCCCGACCTGGCTTTCTACTATGTGCAGCTCGCTCCGTATAAGTACGGCGGCCCGAGCGAAACGAACCTCGCCGAGATTTGGGAAGCGCAGACCGCGACGCTCGCCGTCCCGCACACCGGCATGGCGGTGACGACCGACATCGGCGCGATCGGCGACATTCATCCGCGCAACAAGCAAGAAGTCGGCCGACGCTTGGCGCTCTGGGCCTTGGCCCACGACTACGGCAAGAAGGACCTCGTCTACTCGGGCCCGCTGTTCGAGAGCCACGCCGTGGAGTTGGACCAAATTCGGATCAAGTTCAAGCACGCCGCGGGAGGACTGAAGAGCCTCGACGGCAAAGCCCTGACGTGGTTCACGATCGCCGGCGACGACAAGAAGTTCTACCCGGCGACGGCGACGATCGACGGCGAGACGGTCCTCGTCGGTTCGGCCAAGGTGATCTCGCCGACGCAGGTCCGCTTCGGCTTCAACCAGATCGCCGAGCCGAACCTGGGGAACAAGGCGGGCCTGCCGGCCTCGCCGTTCCGGACGGACTCGTGGTCGCTCACGCCGACGGGGCCGTAACGCCCTGAGCAGCGTAAATTCGCCCCGCAGCGACCTTTATTAGTCGCGGCGGCCGGGGCCCGTTCGCCTTGCGGACCTTTGGCGAATAGTTATACTAATGGGCTTCAATTGCTTACAAATCATCGACTTGGCTCGGTTCCCCGTGCGTGGGATTCATCGCCGGTCAGCTTCACGCTTCGGGAGAGTATGTCATGGCACGCGTTTGTGAAACTTGCGGCAAGGGAGTCCGCGTCGGCAACCAAGTGACCATCCGCGGTAAGGCCAAGTACCTCGGCGGCGTCGGTACCAAGATCACCGGCATCACGCGCCGCAAGTTCAAGCCGAACCTGCAATCGGTCCGCGTGACGCAGAACGGCACGAACAAGACGATCCTCGCCTGCACGCAATGCATCCGCAGCGGCGCGGTGACGAAGCTGATCAAGGCCAAGCCGTTCCGCCTGCCGGTCGGCGAAGGGGTCGCCAAGAAGGCGGCCGCCAAGAAGGAAGTCGCCGCCAAGAAGCCGGTCGAGAAGAAGGTGATGGTCAAGAAGCCGGTTGCCAAGAAGTAATGACGCAGAAAGTATGAAGTGAGAAGTCGGAAGTATGGCGGTCGTTTAGACCTCATTCCGACTTCCGCCTTCGTACTTCATACTTCACGCCGGAGGCGCACCGTGAGTCTATCGCGACAAGACGTCGAAAAGGTCTCGCTGCTGGCGCGGCTCATGCCGTCGCCGGCCGAGTTGGACTTGCTGACGACGCAACTCAGCGCGATCGTCGGCTACGTCGAGCAGCTGCAAGAGCTCGACGTGACCGGCATCGAGCCGATGGCGCACGCCATCCCCGCGACCGACGTCTTCCGCACCGACGAAGTGCAACCGAGCTTCGACCGCGCCGCCATCCTGACCAACGCCCCGCACGCCGACGGCGAGTTTTACTTAGTGCCGGCCGTGCTCGGAGAGTGATGTTTTCAAGTTGCCGGTTGCCAGTTGCCAGTTGCCGGCGAAACTAATCTGACTGGCAACGGACCACCGACCACTGGCAACTCTTCTGTGAGCCTCACTCAAAAATCGGCGACCGAGCAACTCGCGCTGCTGCAATCGGGCCAAGTCACGTCGGTCGAACTCACGCGGGCCTACGCCGACCGGATCGCCGCGGTCGATCCCAAGGTCGGCGCGTTTCTGCGGGTCGACGTCGATGCCGCGCTGAACCAAGCGACGATCGTCGACGGTAAACG
>CAMCTH010000199.1 GCA_945877965.1 Planctomicrobium piriforme
TCGAGCGTTCTCGCTCCGACGACGTCGCGTCAATTAAACGGTGTGGACCGATGGCAGATCGGTCGGCATGCGGTAGCGGTCCTCTAAAACTGGGCCTGAACGCCGGCCGTCAGGCCGTGCAGGATCAGACTGCCGCTGGAATTGATCGATTCATAGGCCGGCGGCGACAAGAACGTTCGGGCAATGTTGTCGTCCGCCGACGCGACCCCGGCGAAGCCCATTGCACGGTAGGTCGCGAAGAGGCTGACGCAGGGAAGCACCTGATACGAAGCTCCCAGATCGAGTTGCCCCATCAGCGTCACGTCGACCTTCTCCGAGCTCATGTTGATCGTCTGGCAAACGTGTTGAAATTGGCTGATGTTGTTGGCAAACACGCCGATCCGCGGCATGGCGAAGAACCGCCATTTGCAGCCGAGGTTCATGGTTATTCGTGAGCCGATCTGTCCGCCGATCATCCGGTTTCGTTCACGGATGCGATAATCGCTGTACGTCGACTCGTCCGAGTTGGTGAAGTCGACATTGGCGGCCGTCGCTTCGAGATGAATCAGTTCGTCAAAGCGGAAGTACCGCGCTCCGATGAACGAAGTCATGCCCCATCGACTAGCGGGATCGACGGTCAACGCCTGCTGCATGAAGTTAATTTCGATGTTCTCGAAGATGTTCTCGCGCAAGAAACGTTGTTCGCGCGAGTTATCGAACACCGTGCTCAACGGAGCTCCGTCGAAGAACAGGTTCTCAAAGTCGAGTCGTGAGTTGATGTCGTTGGCGTCGCTGCGGACCGCGATTTGATCGTTGTACGTGTCGATGAACGAGTAAACTCCTTCAATCGCCCAACGTTCGCCGATCGAGCGGCCAATGCGAGTTTCTACGCCGCCGCGCCATTGATTGATGCCGGCTTGCTCGGAGTTCAAGACGCTGATCTGGGGGACCGCACCGAGGCTGGCCAACTCCACGTTGTTCGGTACGTCACGGGTCATGTACAGACCGGCTACGGAGAAGAACCAGGGACCGCAACTGCGCACACCCGGCATTTCCCAGGCCGGCTCGCCGGGTTCGCACGACGACGCCATGCCTTGACCGTAGTCCGAACCTTCCGGAATCGGCGCGAACGACGAGCCCGAGTTTGAGCCTGCGGGTGCTCCGTAGGGTGAGCCGCTGCCGTAGCCCGGTGCGCCCGTGAACGAGCCGCCTTGTATGGGAGCTGCTTGCTGAGGGCTTCCGGAGTAAGTTCCGTAAGCGGGAGCTGAAGCGGGTCCGGGCGGAATGGCTTCGAACGTCGGTTGACCTAAGTTCGGAATCGGCGGCGCGGGCGTCGGATTCTGAGCCGTGTAGTAAGGAGCGACGTAGGGAGAGCGAGCTGGCGGAATCGCGTAGCCGGCCGGCGCAGGAGACGGTGCGTAAGCGCTCGTAGGCGCGGCGTAAGCGCTCGTAGGCGCGGCGTAAGCGTTCGCAGGGACGGCGTAGGCCGTCGTCGGTGCGGCGGCGGGGAACTGCAATTGAGCAGCGGCAGGAACGATGGGACCGACGCCGACCGGTCCGTTCGGCAGCGGGTAATGACCGCCCGAGTGCGGAGCTTGCGCGTAGGGGGCGGCAACCGGCCGCTGAATCGGCTGCGGCGGCACCACTTGCGGCGGCAAGGTACTCGGACGAGCCGCGACCTGCGCGACGGTCCTCGGATTCGGCGCCGCGTTCGTCTGCAACCAAGAACGCGTCTGTCCCGCGACGGGCGCGGAAAGAGCGACGACGATCGTCGCGGCATAGGCGGTGGATTGCCAGGTACGGAGGTATTTCACGGTCGAGGATCTCGCAAGGGTCGGACTCGTCTGAATTAGCGGCAGCACGACGGTGACTTAACGCAACACATGAAACCACTTCGGCGTCGACTTCGGTTGTTCACCGCCGGTTGTTCCGGCAACGCGGATCTGCATCTGATTCTTTTCGATCGGAATCGGCGTCGTCGTGGAGAACGCGCCGAGGTTGCCGGCCTCGTCGCGGACTTCGATCCGCAGATACGCGGAGTTCGGACCTTGCGCATCAAACTCGCAAACGCGGGATCCGTCGTTGGCGACGCCGAGAGCCAACGGCAACCAAGGACCTTGCGGACCGGCAGCGTAGGCGAGCGACACGGACTGAGCGCCGAGATGTTCGTCCGAGGCAACCCAGTTGATCTTCAGCATGCAGGGCCGACCTTGATCGTCCGGCTCGGCCGTCGTCAGGCGGACTTGCGGCTTCTTCAGATCGACGCCGACTCGAATCTCCGGTGCATCGCCCGGTCGCGGCGGCTTGGTCGACTCGGTCGCGCCGGAGGTGACGATCACGGCAAAGCCGTACATCCCTTCGCGATCGACGTTCACGGCGCACGGACTGCGGCGATCTTCATCGACGCCGAGTTGCACCCAAGTCCGACCATCGTCGCGAGTTCCCCAGACGGCGACTTGTTCAATCGCCGCAGCGGGAACGCGGCCAGTCTCGTAATCGAGTTCGAACGAGAGCGAGTTGACCCACAACGGACGGAACGAATCGCGCGGCGAGCGAACGGCGTCGTTGGCCGGTGCCACGGTCGCGACTGCGGTAATGTTCGGCGAAGCAGGAGCCGCTGAGGCTGCTAGCTGGGAGGCAGCCAAGTCGGCGGATTGCAGTTCTTTGACGGTCAGATTCCCCGCCGCGTCGCGAATCTCGGCCCGAATCGACAGGCCGGGCTCGTTGCCGGGTGAGGTCCATTCCATCTCACCGCCGGCGGAACGATCGTCGCCTTGCCGCTTGGTGCGGAGTGATTGGAGGTTTTGCCATTTCGCGAGTGTGGAAGTGCGGTAGGTGATTTTGAACGATTCGGCTTGGAGATGACGATCCGTCGATTGCCAGCGGATCAGCAGCTTGCCGTCTTCGGTCCGTTCCGTAACGACGTCGAGTTGCGGCGCCTCGGCATCGACCAGCACGCACAACTCGGGCGTCATCGCGCCGGCATCCGCTTCGCGACCTGCCGCGTCGGCGGTGCGAAGCAGAAACCAATATTCTCCGTCGCCGGTCGCTTCGAAAGAAAATCCGTTGAGCGGCGGAGCTTGGCGACGCACGACGTCCCACGTCTTGCCCGCGTCGTTCGAGGCATAGAGTCGAACCTCGGCGATCGTGGGATCGCCGGCTTCGATCTGCACCGGAATCTCGAATCGACGCTCGTTCGTCGTGATCGGTTCCGGCAAAGCCTCGTCGCCGCGGAGCGATGGGTTAGCGAACCAGGTCGACGCCAAGAGCGACGCAAATACGCTGAGACGAGCGAGAGTAAGGCGTCGGCGCATGATAGTACGTCGATATCGGTCGGTGGAAATGAGCAGTTCTCGTGGTGGTATCGGATGGAACGATCGTTCCGCTTGAACAAGATGTTCCGATTAGGCGAGTTATGCCGCGCGACCAAACGCGGAGAGTTGATGCATATATAAGGAGCCTTCCGCGGCCGCGGCTCTCAGTAACTCAGAAGCAACGCTCGAGCTCACGACATCCCGAGAATCCGAACCCGGAATGCGACCGGCAGGAGTAACACGTCCATTTAACGCAGACGTGAATTCGTTTCCCATCCGAGTGGATGGGGAGCAATCGTGTTGCTGTAAGCATCGGAGATTACTGCTTTGTTTGTAAGTTGTTGACTACGTGCGGTTTTGCGCACGCTAACTGCGCCGCGATGGCTCCTCCGTTGCCGGCATTGCAGCGACAAAACCGGCATTACCGTCAAATCCGGTTCAACTTCTGGATTAAGCGCGACCGAATAACCAAGTACCGCAGACTGGATATCCGGTTTGTGCTGGGGTTAATGCGCCTAAGGATTACATCGATGTCAGGACGGCTCCGGCGTATGGGACTGATTCAGCGCGAAACTCCATCGAATCGCTGCGATTTCGAACATGAAGGCACGGGTGTTCCGATGCAATTAACGCCTTTGAGTCGATGCGTACACTCCCGAGGACGAAGCGCAATGTCGTATTTGCGACTGTTTGCGGGTGCCGTCCTGCTGAGCGGCAGCGCATCGACCCTCTATGCTCAACAACCGGCGTACGGCCCGCAGCCGGGTTACGGAGTCGCACCGAACGGAGCGATGCCGCCGCAGCCTTACGCTCAACCTCCGGTCTATGCCCAAGCGCCGGCACCGGCTTATGCGCAAGCTCCGGCGTACGCTCAGGCTCCGGCTTACGCTCAAGCGCCGGCTTACGCACAAGTTCCCGTCAACGCGCAGGGGCAGGTACCGTACTATGGTCCGCCCGCAGGTTATGCCGAGCAGCCGGTTCCGCAGCAACCCGCTTACAACATGCCGCCGAACTACGGCGCGATGCCGACGGCTCAAGTCGCTCCGCCCGTCGCCGTCGCTCCGCAACACTACGGCCCGCCGATCTACAACTATCCGCCGCAACCGCCGGTCACCAACACCGGCGGCATCGCCCAAGCCGGCTACGACGATCTCGATTCGTATCGTCCCGATGCGGTGAAGTCGCGCGACTTGCCGGTTCGTGAAGATGCAATGAACCCGGCCTTGCGAGCTCGCTTCGAAAGCCTGATCTCGGAAATCCAAGAACCGGATATCAAAATTGACCTCATCGAGCGCCGCTCGAAGCTCATTCGGACGAAGGCACCGATCGTTCGGGTTTCGATTTCTGAGCCGGGCATCGTCGACACCGTTAACTTTTCGCCGAACGAGTTTGAACTCATCGGTCGTCGCGTCGGCGAAACGACCGTCACTCTCTGGTTCGGCGACACACAGCCGGCCGAAGGGATGACGCCGCTGCACCCGGTGTTGCGTTATCTCGTTAAGGTGAATCCGGACATCAGCGACGACGACATTCGACGAACGCAGTACGGCGAACTCGCCAAGCGGATCAATGAGCTGTTTCCGAACAGCTACATCCAGTTGATTGCGTTGGCCGACAAGATCATCGTTCGCGGCCAAGCCCGCGACGCGCAAGAAGCAGCCGCAATTATGACGATGGTTCGCGGCGAGTCGATCGATCAAGTCGGTGGCTTGCTCGGACCGGGAAGCTCGGTCGGCTGGGGCGGCGGAGGCGGTCGTGCCTTCGGCGGAGCCCTAGGCGGCCGTGGTCGCGGCGGCAACTGGAGTGGCGACGATTGGGCTTCGGACCAAGTCATCAGCATGCTCGAAGTCCCCGGCGAACACCAAGTGCTGCTCAAAGTACGCGTCGCCCGACTCACTCGCGGTGCTTTGCGAACGATCGGCTCGCAGTTCGCAGCCGAGGCCGGCGACTTCAGCGTCACGACGAACTTGAACATTGCCGGTGCGTACCAAGCCGTGCTCAACTCGACCGACGTGCAACTCACCCTCAGTGCGTTGAGCAGCAACCGGACGACGAAGATCTTGGCCGAACCGAACCTGGTGACCCTGAGCGGCTACCCCGCCTACTTCATCTCGGGCGGACAGTTCGCCGTTCCGACGGTCGTAGGCATCAACGGTGTGGCCGGCACGGTCACGCAGTTCCAAGGTTTCGGTACCCAGCTGCAGTTCACGCCGACGGTACTCGACAAGGATCATGTCCGCTTGCAAGTGGCGCCGACGGTCAGCCAAGTGAGCGCCGTGAACACGGTCAACGGCATTCCAGGCCTCGACATCGAGAGCGTGTACACGACCGTCGATCTTCGCGAAGGCCAATGGCTGGCGATCGCCGGTTTGATTCAAGACAAGCAAGACAGCGCCAAAGTCCGAGTGCCTTGGCTGGGCGACATCCCGGGCATCGACTTGTTCTTCAGCCGCCGCACGGTCGCTCGCGACGAAACGGAACTGGTCATCTTGGTCAGCCCCGAATTGGTCCACCCGCTGGAGCCGGAACAAGTTCCGATGGTCCTGCCGGGCATGGAAGTGACCGAACCGGGCGACATCGACTTCTTCTTGCTTGGGCGCTACGAAGGCCGGCCGGAAGTGCATCATCGCAGCACGGTGTTCCCGCCGTACCAATGGAGCGCTTTCGACGCCAAGATGCAAGCCATGTGGGCGGCCAAACAGTCCATGGGCTACGTTCCCGCTGCGACCTACTACATGAATGGAACAAGCGGCTTTAGTAATTGACGTCAAAACCACGGCAGACTTACTCCGCGCCGGATTCCGGCTACACAGCAAACGCCTCCAACACAATTTCGTCGAATACTCAGCCGCAACGGCTCCCGCCGGTCGAAAGGATTCGGACCCATGAGCATTAATTCTCGCCGTCGCACGTCGAAGTGCCCTTTGTGGCTTCCCGGTGCATTGTCGGTCATGGTGGTTTACGCCGGGTGCACAGGCTCTTCGCCGCCGCCGCAAGGCACGCTCACCGATCCGATCTGGATCGCACAAGAAGAGAACGCCGAGCCGGCGAAGTTCATCCTGTATCAGCATGAGTTCGTCTACAACCAAGCCCGACTCAACTGGGCGGGCGAAGATCACATTAAGCAAATCGCCGCTCGCCTGCATGCCGGACAGAACTATCCCGTGCTGGTCGAACGGAGCGTGACTTCGAAACGCGAAGACACCGAGTACAAGTATCCGGTCCAGGTGAACCCGGAACTCGACATGCAACGCCGCGCGGTCATCGTGCAGTTGCTGGCGACGTTGGGCGTACCCGATGCGGAACAACGCGTCGTCGTCTCACCGCAGTTGAACCGCGGCTTCCAAGACGGTGAGGCGGAACGAGCCTACTATCAAGGCTTCCAATGGGGCGGCGGCAACGGCGGCTTCGGCGGCGGCTTCGGCGGCTTCGGCAGCGGAGCAGGCGGCTTCGGAGCGGGCGGCGGCGGCATGGGCGGTGGCGGCTTCGGTGGAGGCTTCGGCACCTAGCATTTCCTAAACCACGGGTCGCAATCGCCCGCTGGATTGCGGCACTCGAATGAATAGCGCAGATCGTTTGATACCGTAACACGCGACGCAGTGCCGTGGGAATGTCCTTCCCGACGGCACTGCGTTCGCTTCGTTACCCGCTTAGTCGGTTCACTTCTGTTCGCATCCCATCTGTTCGTATCACATCCGTTTCACAATGAGGTGGCTTATGCTCGCCCTTACCGGCCGAGCGGCGACGCGTCTGCGTCTTCGTGCAGCGGCGTTCGTCGGCGGTGCATTGTTGTTCGCTCCCGGCTGCGCCCTCATCCCCACCTGGGACGACGTTCACAACACCACGTCGCTCGTCAAAGACACGGTTTCCGGCAAGGCTCGTCGCGATCGCCAGACGCAAGCCTATGCCGAAGCGCGGATCATGGAACGACGACATGACTACGCCGGCGCGGAGAAACTGTATCGTCAGCTGCTGACTGAGCTTCCTACTAATCGCGATTGTTACCATCGCTTGGCCGTCATGGCGGCGGTGCAAGGTAAGTTTGATGAAGCGAATAAGCTCTATCGGAGCGCGCTCGATTGCGGTTCGCCGACCGCCGATCTCTGGAGCGACGTCGGTTACTGTCATTATCTGCAGCATCAACTTCCGGAAGCGGAAGGCGCTCTGCGCCAAGCGATTGCGCTGACGCCCCAGCATACCGCGGCGCAAAACAATCTGGCGCTCGTGCTTGGCGAACAAGGCAATCTTGACGAAGCTTACCGCTACTTCCGTCAGGCAAATAACGAAGCGATGGCGGAAGCGAATTTCGCCTTCTTATGCGCGCAGTGCGGCGATCTGCCCCGCGCTCAGAAGCACTATAGCAACGCCTTGACCATCGATCCTGAAATGCGAACGGCGCTCGACGGCCTGTTCCAAGTGACGCAGCGAATGCAGCGTCTGCAACAGCAAGGCGTGCAAACCGCCGGGGGATCCGCCGCGGCCGCAAACGGCGAAGTGCAGCAAGTGAATCACGAGGCGGCCGTCGACCATGTGCCGCAACGACCGCTGATCGAAGTCTTTACCGCCCGTTCGGCCCGACCGAATTCAGGATCCGCGGCAACCCCGGCGAGTGCACCCGCAGCGGCTCCGCAG
>CAMCTH010000200.1 GCA_945877965.1 Planctomicrobium piriforme
GGGCCGACAACAGGCGGACCACTGCCTGCGCGTCCGGCGGCCACTTCGCCATCATCTCGTCCGTGAGTTCAATCGCCATGCTGACGTTATGGCCGATGACCTCACTTCGCGCAAGCCCAATCAAACACCGACTTGTGAACGATTACGGCCGAGCCATATCCATATTGCGTGGCACAGGAACAAGAAGTTCAGGGGAACTAGGTACCGCCGGCACCACCAAGTCCTTGCAACGATCGAGTCATGCGATCATGGTATCTCTGAGTTGCACTCGCGACACGTGCCACCAAGGGGGTCCCAAATCGTCGCCGGCTGAGACGTAAATGTTGCCGACGATTTAAACGGGTGTCGTAGTCTTGCCCCCAAGGAATGATCACTAGGAGCCGAGCGTCGTCGTCGGCCTGTGCTCGCACAATCTCGCGCAGCTGCTTATCGCACTAAGAAATCGGTCGGTTCGCGGTCGACTTCGCTTTCCCACTCGCGCAGCCGTCGCTTGAGTTCGGTGAATTTGTCTGGGTGAGAAAAGCTAAGGTCGCGACGCTCGCCGACGTCGGCAGCGAGGTCGAATAGCATTTCGACGTTACCGTCTTGAATGTACTTCCAGGTCCCGTGGCGAACTGCCTTCTGCTGACGGCTCATGCGATTGATTCGCCAAGCAAAGGTTCGCTCGCGTTCAGGCTCGGCGCCGGTCAGAATCGGCAATAAATCGATTCCGTCGAACGGGCGATCGGCCGCGGGTTGAACTCCGGCTGCGGCGGCAAACGTCGCGGTCAAGTCCATGGTGATGGCCACTTGGTGCGTAACGGCACCGGCGGGCAAACGAGCAGGCCAGCGCATCAGGCAGGGAACGCGAATGCCCCCTTCCCACAGCGTCGACTTGTGGTGAAACAGCGGCGCATTGTCGGAATAGCGTTCCCCGCCGTTATCGCTGCTCAGCACGACGAGCGTGTCGTCCGCAATGTCGAGTCGGTCAAGTTCGGCCAGCAACATGCCGAGCCCTTCGTCAACTTTCTCGACCATCGCGGCGTACGTTCGTCGATCCCCGTCGTACATGTTTTCTTTGGTTACGCTCGGCAGCGGCCTGCCCGGCGGCTGGTAGGGGCAATGCACGGCCAAGTGCGGCACATAGAGAAAGAACGGCTCGGCGGCATGCTTGCGAACGAACTCGACGGCCCGACGATTGATCAGATCGGTCAGATACCCTTCGACCCGCACCGGCTCCATGCCGTCGCGCAGGGCGTAAGTGCCGTCGTAGTAGGCGTGCGTATAGTAATCGCTATGTCCGAGCAACTCGCCGAAATACTCGTCGAAGCCGTGCTTCGTCGGATTGTATTCGTCCTTGTAGCCGAGATGCCATTTGCCGAAGGCCCCGGCGGCGTACCCTGCGGTCTTCAATAATTTCGGCAACGTCGGAACCGAAGTCGGCAGGCCGAGTCCGTGAACGTCTTTCTCCGGCACCAGTCGACCGTCGACTCGGCGAAATGCTTCCGCAGTAAAACCCATCGCCCACTCGAACCCCACGCGCTGTTGCCAGCGGCCGGTGATGAACCCGCAGCGCGTGGGAGTACAAACCGGGGCATTGGCATAGAAGTCGGTAAAGCGCACGCCCTCCCGGGCTAAGCGATCCATGTGCGGCGTACGAATGTCTTTCGCACCGTACGGACCGCTGTCGGCATAGCCGAAGTCGTCGATGAGGATGAAGACCAGATTGGGTCGACTACGCGGTGCCGCCGCGGCTGATCCCGGATCGAATAGACTGCACACGCCGCAAAGCAGCGCGACGAGTCGTACAACGTGCACTGCGGATAACAAATTCGACTTCGAAGCGCCGAGTTGCTTTGATCGTGTTTTCATCGCGGCCTTTTTAAGTCGTCGGCCCGCTACCATCCGGGCTAGGGTCAAATGTAAGTCGGCGTCGATTGCGGCAACGGCCGCGGTTTATGGCTTCGAGAACGGAGGATTCGCTATGAAGTCCGTCGCGGTCGAGCGCCGTCCCATTAGTTCATTGCAGCGGTCGCCGGCTCACTACGCGTGCGGTAGAGAAACGCATCGGAGGTGAGCAGCGAAGTGAGCAGCGCGTTCATGCTGCCGCCCCCTTCTCGATAGGCGCGGTACGCTTCTTGAAGCACGGGGCCGTCGTTGAGGGTTTCGTTGCGGCCCATCCAGAATCGAAACGCGTGACGGACGAAGACCTGTTCGGCGCGTCGGCTTTCCGCCAGTTTGCGAATCATCTCGATTGCGTTCGCAACCTTACCGTCGAGCGCGGGGTCGCCTGATTCGATGATCTCGCCCGTCGTGTCGACCGGCGCGTCGAGTTCTGTTTTTCGATACAGACCGGCGTGGTTATACATTTCAAACGGCAAGCCGAGCGGGTCCATCTTCTTGTGGCATGTCCAGCAATACGTTTCCCTCGTAACGCGCATCCGGTCGCGCAGCGTGTGGTTCGGTTCATCGGGCAGCATGGCGTCGACGGTGATCGGCACGTCGGGGATGCCGCCGCCGAGTAATCGTTCGCGAATCCACTTGCCGCGCCGAATAGCGTGATTGTCCATGGCATCGGAATGCGAAACGAGCCAACTCGGATGTGTCAGAATGCCGAGACGTTGACCTTCGGGAGCGGTGGCCAAGATACGGTCCGGCTGCATTGACCCGTTGCCAAAGCTGCGCCGACTTACGCGAGCGAAAGTTTTCGTCCCCGACAACTTTGCTGCGGCGACGTTGTGATTTTCATTCGGTCGCTTCCCCTTCTCAGCCGGCGACTCTTGCTTCTTGGCCGTCGCCGTCGCCGCTCTTGCCTCTTCGCGAGAGCGTCGTTCGCCGAAGTAAGTCTCGTCGGCTTTGGTCGCGACGACTTTGTCGGTGGTCAGCAACTGCTTCAGAACGTCTTTATCTTCTTGCAAGATGATTTCAATCAACCGATCGGTGCTCGCCGTGGCGCTGAACATGGCGCCATAATGCGAGTCTCCCCGGTTCATCACGCCCGTCTCCGCCAGCGCCTTGTCGTCCTTACAGACGTAACCGCCGAGGTCGTAATCGAAGTAGTCGCGGAAGAATTGCAAAATGCGCGGCTTGCGGACGGCGTCGTCGGCCAGCATCCGCTCCACTTCACGTCGGACGTCCTCGCGGGTCCGCATCCGTCCTTCCACGATCGCCTTGCGCAAGGCTTCGTCGGGCTGGATGTAGCGCAGCGCATGATTGACGGCCAGCCCCAGTTCCCAGTCTTGAAGCAGGACGCGTCCGTCTCGGTCCGGTGTGCCGCCGGCGGCAAGTTCCGAGCGGAAGAGAGCGTCGCGATCGAGAAAGATTGACGACAAACCGAGAACCGCGCCGTCCTCTTTGCCAAGTTTCTTGATGCTTTGTTGGACGAGCGCCATGTAGTCGTTCGATTCGGCTTCCGTCGGCGGTCGGAAGGTCAGCGCTTCGAAGAGGTAGTCGACTGCGGCGCGTAACCGTTCCTCGGTGATGGACTCTTCTTTCATCAAGTCATAGACCGGCGTCAGCGGCCGCAACACTTTCGTGCTGTAGACCAGACTTGTAGGCAGACCGCGAAGATCGCCCTGCATTTTGTCGGCGATCGATTTGGGATCGTCCGTGATCTGATACGGCTCGGCAATGCTCAGCGGGCCGTAAGCCATGTAGCGGATGACGTCTTCGGCCAGGCTCAGAATCTGCGTCGCTTCGGCGCTGTTGACGGAGTAGAAGTCGGGGTAGTTCTTCAGCCCGTGATTACGCGCCGACGCCAAGACGGCGGGAGTGCTTTTGACCGCCGTTGCATAGGCCACCGTGCCGCCTTGCCATTGGATGATGTTGTCGACGCCGAAGTAGAGCTTGAGTTCGCCGCCGTGGTTGGTTGGAACGGAATCGCCGTGCGTGCGCAGGCCGGGGTTCTCGGGATCGAACTTCGGCTCTGTGTTGATGAGTTCATTGAGTCGCGTGATATGCTCTTGCGGCGTCACGCGCCAGAGTCGCGCCGGCGACGAGGTCGGTGCGAGTTCGATGCCGTCGGGCAACGGGCCGAACAACAGATCGTGATCGACGAAATTGCCTTTATCGGGATCGAGGTGGGTGCGAAACCCGCCTTTGTCGCGCATCGCGAGCGTCAACTCGCCGACGATCCAGTCGGCAAACTGCAGCCGCTGCACAACACTTGGCTGCTCCGCATCCTGCGGCGGCATCTCCTTCAAGGCGATCTGAGCCCAGATGCTTTTCCAGATCGCGGCGTTGACTTCATCCACCGGGCCCAAATTGTGGAGCGAAAGATTCCCCTCGGGCTCGGTTTCACCGTGACAGTCGACGCAGTGACGATCGAGAAACGGCCGAGCGAATGCGCCGAAGTCACGGTCGACCTTCCGGCCCGGCGTATACGTCTCGCCGCTTCCGCTGGACGACAGGCCCAAGGAAATCGCCAGCGCCCAGACCAAGCCGAGTCTGCTCATGCCAGCACTTCCTTGAGCGGACCGTTGCCGGCGTCGAACTTTCTGGCGAGTTGCTCGCTCATGTTGAAGCGATCGACGTTCTTGCCCGCAGCGCGGAGCAGCGTCACATAGAGTGAGTTGATCGGACGTTTGCCGTCGAGTTGCGTGAAGCAACCGGTTTTGAACATGCCGCCGCAGTCGCCCAGCAGCATGACCGGCCAGTTGGCGCCGTTGGTGTGCTGTTTGTCGGCGTTGTTGCTGGTGTAGACGATCAGCGTGTTGTCCATCATCGTGCCGCTTCCTTCCGGCACGCTTTCGAGCCCTTGCATGATCCGCACGAGCATGCGGCTGTTGTACTGACGGATCTTGATCCAGATCGGGTTGTCGGGCTGCGCCATGTGCCCGAGGTTGTGTCCCTGTTGTTCGACGCCCAGGCCTTTCCAGGCCCCGAAGATTTCGCCGCGCCCCGAACCGATGGTCAGCGTATTGGTAATGCCCGAGGCAAGCGCCGAGATGCCGAGATCCAACATCACGTCATGCCAGTCCGTTTCGAACTTCGGCTTGGTGTAGCGCTCGTCGACCTGGGGTGCGAATTTGCGCAAATGATCGGCGACCGTGTTGAGACGATCACGGAGGCCGTTCACCTCTCTGAAGCCTTGGACATATTGTCCATATCGTTGCTCTTCGGCGCCGGGCAGCGAATGCCCCTTGGCCGCAGCGAGCGTTTCGATTTGATTCAACACGTTCGATCGCGCTTCGTGCTGCAGCCGGATGTCGCCGGTGGAGATGCCGCCGTAGAGCAACTGATAGAGATGAGTCGGAGTCGAATACATGAAGATCGGCTGCCCGGCGCCGCCGGCCGACAGCGTCGCGATCGTCGGCTTGGTCGTCATGTTCTCGATCGAGTCCATGCCGATGCACAGATGAGGCAGCAGCGTCTGCGGGAGGACTTTGCTCAGTTCATAGTCGATCGTAGACGCGCTGGGCGGAACGCCGTCGCCGCCGCGATAGCCGCCGAGCGCGCCGAAGAACGCGCTATGCGACGGACTGGTGTGCGTGCCGTGCCGGCCGTTGATGATGTGCAGTCGTTCTTTGTAAGGCTCGAGCGCTGCGATGGGTTCAGGGAGCTTGGCCTTCGCCAGCGAGCCGCTCCGGCTCATCCCCACGGGAATGCAGGTCGCCGGATCGAAGCCCTGATTCTGCAGAAAGAAAACGATTCGCTTCGGAGTGCCGTTACCGGTCGGCGCTGCCAGGAGACGTTCGGGCAGAAACGAGTGGCTCAGCGCGGCACCGGAACCTACCGCCATTCCTTGCAGCATCTCTCGACGGTTGAACATATTTGATCCTTCGGCGAAATGATCGGTCGGTCGTTGGCAAACGGGATTGGCGGCAAATCTTGATCTATGGGGTCCGTTCAATCTCACCCTATCGTATTCCTGTTGTAATCCCTGCGAACCGGGGTGACAAAGGACGGGTAGATTGGTCAGACCATCTGGGTAATACGATGCTTAGTCTGCAGGGATTATTTTCGACTTCTCCGCGAAATTGCGCAACCATTTTAGCGGCAAGAGCTTGCGGCTAGCGGTCGAATGTCGAGTTGAGACGGTAGTTTGCGGCGGTCCTATTGATCCGGCGTTGGACCAAGCTAGGGAATCAAAAAAGTTCTGAGACGACCGAGCCGCTTTCGACGATCTTCAAGGGACGTCCGAGCGCGCTCATGCGCTCAGTGCGCGGTTCGATCCCCAACGCTTGGCAGAAGGTGCAAAACAGATCGGGCACCGTCACCGGGCGATCCGCGACTTGTGTTCCCTCGGCATCGGTGGCGCCGACGACGCGACCTCCTTGCACGCCGCACCCGGCCAGCGCGACGTTGAAGGACAGCGGATGGTGATCGCGGCCCGTCTTGGCATTGATCCGCGGCGTACGTCCGAATTCTCCCATCCACACGACGAGCGTCGTGTCGAGCAAGCCGCGGTCCTTCAGGTCCGCAACCAAAGCGGCGAATGCCGGATCAACTTGTCCGGCAAGCGTTCGCACCCGATTGAAGTTGTCGTCGTGCGTGTCCCAGCCGGGCGATTCAACTTCGACGCACGTCACTCCTTGCTCGATCAGGCGACGAGCCAACAAACACCCCTGGCCGAACTCCGTCCGCCCGTATCGATCGCGCGCGGCATCGCTTTCCTGCGTTAAATCGAATGCTTTGATGCGGGGACTGAGCACCAGCCGCCGCGCTCGTGCGTAGAGCAATTGATGGTCTTCCACCGGCGCCGCCCCGCCCGCCGCTGCGAAGTCGGCTTCCAAACCGCTCAGCAATTGATGGCGTCGCGCAAAACGCTCGGCATCCGTCCCGGCCGGCAGCTCAATGTTGTTGGGCAGCTTCGTTGGGTCGGGCACCGAGAACGGCGCGTAGGACATCCCCAGATAGCCGGCTCCGATGACGCCGCTGCGATGCCCGACGTTGACGAAATGTGGCAAGTCGAAATCGCCGGCTCCGAGTTCAGCCGCCGCAATCGAACCGAGACTCGGATGTCGCACGGTGCCCGACTGTAAATAGCCGGTGTGCAACTGATATACGGCCCGATCGTGATTCCCTTCCTTACCGTTCGTCATCGAGCGGATGATCGAGATGTCGTTCATCTGCGCGGCGACGCGCTCCCAACCTTCCGCGATCCGAATATCGGCGACGGCGGTCTTGATCGCCTTCGTCGGCCCGCCGCTCGAGGAGCCTTGCTTGGGATCGAACGTTTCGAACTGGCTCGGTGCGCCGCGCATATACAGCAGGATGCACGATTTGCCCCGACGACGGAGCTCTTCGGCCGCGACGGCGAGTCGTCCTTTCCAACTCAACGCGGTTCCGACCGCAGCCATCGTCGGTACGGCTTGCAGGAATGCGCGGCGATCGACGATGCCGTCGGCGAGCGTGCGGACGTGGAGCGACGTGTTTGGCGACATAGCGGTGATGCGACTAGCGCGTCCGTTGGAATTCGGTCGAGTTGATCAAAGCCCACAATAAATCTTCGAACGCCGCCTCGCGCGTCGGCGACTCGACGATGTACGCCAGGCAGCGCTCGCGCTCTTGCGTCGTCGGTTTGCGAGCGAGAGCGAGTTCGTACAGATGATCGACGGCCGACGCATCTTGGGGATGGTCGCGTAGTACGCGACCCAAAAGATTCGACTTCGTTGCTTCGAGGTGCTTATTCAGCACCGGATTGTTCATCAAGAACAACGCCTGCGGAATCGTGCCGTTTACGTCCTCCGGGTCGAGCGACGGATCGAAATCGAACTCGGAACGGAACCTGCCTTCCACAAAGCTGGAGTTAAAGCGAACACCGCCGCCGGTGTGAAAACGCGCACCGGGTTCCAGCTTGCCGAAGATGTGCACCAGCGAGTCCCACAAAACGTCGGCTCGCAATCGTTTCGAGGCGGTCGCAAAACCGTCGTTGCGCGTCGGATCTGATTCGCTCGACAGTCGACGCTGATACGCTTCGGTATTGACGATGTTACGGAGCAG
>CAMCTH010000201.1 GCA_945877965.1 Planctomicrobium piriforme
CCCGCGTCATTCTCGAACAGACCTGTGAGCGAAACGCGCACGAACGTTGCCGACGGTTCCAGTCGGCGCCGTTGAATCTGTCCATCGCCGCGGCTCGGCGGCATGTGCAAGGTCGCGCGGAAGACTTGGCGCAAACGCGCCCGGAGTTCGGCAATGCCACGAATGCGATCGCTTTCGTCGGTCGCCGCAGTCGAGTACGCGGGCTGTTTCTCGATCGCCGCGCGTTCATGCACTCCTACGATCCGACGCAGGATGATCTAGAAGCGACGATTCTGGGGCGAATTCTCGGACCGGTCGTCGTCGTCTGCTCGGGCATTAACTTGCAGTATTACTTCTCGCACGTCGACTCGCCGGGCTGGGGCTGCGGCACGAAGTTGCCGCACAACGTCTCGTCGTTGCTGGGGGTGATGGACGGTCACGCGAGCGACTTGCGGTCGGGCCTGCCGTGGCAAGGGGTCGAGATCCACGAGCCGATGCGGTGCTTGTTCGTGATCGAAGCTAAGCCCGAGGCGCTGTACAAGATCATGAACCGCAACGCGCTGGTCGGTCGTATCCTGCGTAACGGCTGGGGGCAGCTGGCGTTGCTCGATCCGGATTCGGCGCAGCTGAGCGTCTTTCGCAACGGACAGTTTGAACCCTACACGACGGAGATCAGCGAACTGCCCCAGGCGGCCAGTTCGATCGAATGGTATCGCGGCTGGCGCGATCATTTGGCCTTCGCCCAAATCGGCGGCGAGGCCGAGCCGACATCACGCTAAGCGACGGAGCCTATGTTCGATCACGATTTTTGGATACGCACTTTAGGGCTGGCCGTCGTTGGTTCGCCGGTCGCGCTGTTGCTGGCGATCGGCCTGCCCGCGCTCGTCGATCGTCCGCTCAGCGAGCGGGCCATCGGTCGCTGGGGCTACTCGACGATCATGGTCGGGTTCCTGGCGTCGTTGGCCATCTTGGGGATAATGCTCGGCAGCGACACGCGCACCGAATCGATTGAACTCGGCCACTGGGTTGAGATCGAAGGGCTCTACGTGTTCTCGATCAAGCTCGTGTTCGATCGGCTATCGGTGCCGTTCGTCATCTTGTCGTTTGTGCTGTGCGGCACCATTGGCGCGTTTGCCGTGCGGTACATGCATCGCGAACGGGGCTTCAGTCGCTTCTTCTCCTTGTATTCACTGTTCGTACTCGGCATGACGGTGACGTCGCTGGCCGGCACGGTTGAGACGTTGTTCGCCGGCTGGGAGTTGGTCGGCTTGTCATCGGCGCTGCTGGTCGCCTTCTATCACGATCGCCCCGCGCCGTGCCGCAATGGTTTGCGCGTGTGGATCGTCTATCGCGTTTCCGATGCCGCACTGCTCGTCGCCTCGATCATGCTGCATCACTTGAAAGGGCACGGCGATTTCAGCTTGTTCCTCGGGAATGCTCCGTGGCCGGAGGGGGCTTGCGAGATTGCACCGCGGCATGCGTTTAGCATCGGCCTGCTGTTGATCACGGCGGCGGCGGGGAAGTCGGCGCTGGTGCCGTTTTCCGGCTGGCTGCCCCGCGCGATGGAAGGGCCGACGCCGTCGAGCGCCGTGTTTTACGGCGCGCTGTCGGTCCATCTCGGGGCGTTCTTGTTGTTGCGGTTCAGTCCGTTGTTGGAACTGTCGCCGTGGCTGGGGGTGATCATCATTACGCTCGGCGGCGTGACGGCATTGTTCGCCACGTTTGCCGGCCGCGTGCAGACCGATATTAAATCCGCGCTGTCGTTCGCCTCGATGGGGCAGGTCGGCATCATCGTCGTCGAGATCGGCATCGGGCTGTACTACCCGTTCGTGCGCTACATCGCCCTGTTTCACATCCTGGGCCACGGCTGCCTGCGAACGTTGCAATTCATTCGTGCTCCGACGCTTTTGCACGACTACCGGATATTGGAGAACGCGATCGGTTGTCATCTGTCTAACGTGAAGGTCAACAACGGCAAGCGAATCTCGGCCACGATGTGGACCCGCCTTTATCGCCTGGCGATGGAGCGGGGCTATTTGGACACGTTCCTCGGCGACTACATCGCTCGACCGTTCTTGGCCGTGCTCAGTTGGTGTGATCGCTCCGAGCGACGCTGGACTGATTTCTTGTCGGGGACGAAGCCCGATAAGCCGCAAACGCATTACACGGCGGTCCGCGCCGTCACCTTGGCGGACGACGCTCCATGACCGAACTGCATTTTCCCTTTCTCGAACTCGCGATCTTGATTCCCCTGCTCGGGGCGATCGTGGTCGGCAAGCTCAGCGATCCGCATGCGGCCCGACGGTGGTCGCTGGTGCTGACCGGGCTGACGTTCGCCTGCGCCGTCGCCGGGTGGCAAGATTTTGCCTATTTGCATGCGTCGGAGGCGGATGACAAGTGGCACCTCATGTCGCGGCTGCTGGGGCTCGATCACGAGGTGTTCATCATCGATCAACTGAGTGCGCCGCTGCTGCCGCTGTCAGCCCTGCTGTTCTTTCTGACGACGGCGACGACGCTGAAAACCAAGATTCGGCGATTTTCGTTTTCTTGGACGCTGGTCTCGGAAGCGATTTTGTTAGCGACGTTGAGTTGCCGCGAACCGCGGATGGTGATCGCGCTGTTGATCTTGGGGACGTTGCCGCCGTACTGGGAATTAAAAGCCCGCGGCAAGCCGACGCGCGTCTATGTTTTGCACATGACGCTCTTCGCCGTCGCCTTGTGCGTCGGTCAGTTCTTCGTGGAACGCGAAGGCTCGGTCCACGTTCATTCGCTGTGGGCCGTCGTGCCGTTGATCGTCGCCGTGTTGATTCGCAGCGGCGCCGTGCCGTTGCATTGCTGGATGACGGACCTCTTCGAGCATGCCACGTTCGGCACCGCCTTGCTCTTCACGACGCCGATCGTCGGGGCCTATGCCGCCGTTCGTTTGGTGCTGCCGATCGGCAGCGAGTGGGTGCTGCGGAGCATCGCCACGCTCTCGCTCGTCACCGCCGTCTATGCCGCAGGGATGTCGCTGGTCCAGCGCGACGTCCGCCGCTTCTTTTGCTATTCGTTCCTCAGTCACTCCTCGCTCGTGCTCGTCGGGCTTGAATTGGTCAACCCTTCCGGGCTCACCGGCGCCTTGTGCGTGTGGCTCTCCGTCACGCTTTCACTCGGCGGCTTCGGTCTGACGTTGCGGGCCCTCGAATCGCGTCGCGGCACCCTCTCGCTCGGCGAGTTTCAGGGACTCTATGAACACACGCCCGCGCTGGCCGTCTGTTTCTTCCTCACCGGTTTGGCCAGCGTCGGCTTCCCGGGCACGCTCGGCTTCATCGGCAGCGAACTGCTCATCGACGGCGCGGTCGGCATTTATCCTTACATCGGCGTCGCGGTCGTCATTGCCGCGGCGCTCAACGGCATCGCCTTCGTCAAAGCGTATTTTTTGCTTTTCACCGGCAAGCGTCACACCTCTACCGTCTCGCTCGCCATCGGCCTGCGCGAACGTTTGGCCGTGCTCAGCTTGGCGGCCCTCATCTTCGTCGGCGGCATGATCCCGCAATACGGCGTCTCGTCGCGCTACAAAGCGGCCGTCGAACTGCTCAACCAACGACCGAGGGAGCTCGACGACGAAATCGACGACGATCAGTGGGATGATGATGACGACGATGATCATAAGAAGAAGCATGATCACGATGACGACAAGCACGAGCAGGGCAAGGCGGTCGCCGTTGCGGAGTAGCCCCCTCAAACGTGTCGTTTTTCCACGCACGTCGGGTTGTGCGGCGTCGTCGGGGCGGTGATTCGGGTTGCCCGCCGGGGCGGTCGGGGTTAGTCTAAAAGCTCCGCCGGACACCCCACCGCAGACGGTCTTCCGACCGTTTCCCGCCTCATGATGCCGATCGTCTTCTGTTCGCGTTTCGTCGTTGGCCTGTCGTCCTTGGTCTGTGCCTTGTCGTGCGCCTTCGGACCGGTTGAAAACGTTTGCGCCGCCGACGAACGACCCTCGTACGCGCCTGTCGAGACCTTCGTCAAGAAGCATTGCCTCTCGTGTCATAACGAGAAAGAACCGAAGGCCGGCCTGTCGCTCGCCCAGTTCCATTCGGCGGCCGACGTCGTGACCCAACGCAAAGCTTGGGACTCGGTCGTCAGCATGGTCGAAATCGGCGAGATGCCGCCGGCCGATCGTCCGCAACCGTCGGCCGACGAAACCGCCGCGTTCCTCAAAGCGATCGGCGACATCATCGCCGACGACGAACGCCGCTCGCCCCCGAACCCGGGCCGCGTGACGATGCGCCGCCTCAACCGCACCGAGTACGACAATACGGTCCGCGACCTGTTGTACGGCCTCGACCTGAACGCCTCGGAAGATTTCCCCTCGGACGACGTCGGTCACGGGTTCGACAACATCGGCGACGTGCTGACGATGTCGCCCGTGCTGATGGAACGTTACCTGGCCGCGGCCGATAACATCGCCAAGCGAGCCGTGCTGACGACGATTCCCAAAATGAATCAGCGCAGCATCTCGATGCAGTACACGCAGCCGTCGGGCAAAGACGTTCCGCTCTCGGGCCAGTACCGCGTCGTTACGGTGAAGAAAGACGCCAAGCCGATCGAGACCGGCCCGCTCTTCGCGCAGTTCGTCATGCAACCGCACGACGAGTACGTCTTGAAGTTCGGCTGCTATGCCGAACGCGATCAAACGATCGACGGCGCGAAGTCTGAGCAGAGCAAATCGCTCGACCTCGATGCGGCCCTCGACGGCAAGCCGAGCAAGAGCAAGAGTTCGACGAGCGCAAAGGAAGAGCCGATTCGCGTCGCCGCCTTCGTCTACGGCAAGAACATGACCGACGTCTCCAGTGACGACGAAGTCGCGAAGATGTGGGGCGATGCCTGGACCCGCTGCCGGCCGTGCAAGATTCTCGGCATCTACGAAGTGAAGTCGCGGAGCCGCAACAAATCGGATTCGTTCGAAGTCAAAATCCCGCCGATGGCTGGCATCGAGTACATCGGCGTCTCGGTCGTTCGCCCGTCCGAAGGGCTGCCGCCGACGCGAGTTTTCTTCAAGTACCTCGGCGTCGACGGGCCCGTCGACATGCGTCCCTACGCCATGCGGCAAATCGTCGAGAGCAAGCCCGATGCGTCTCCCGCCGCCAAGACCCGCGAGGTCCTCACACGCTTCGCGACGCGCGCTTACCGCCGTCCGGCGACGGAACTCGAAGTCGAACGCCTCGCCAAGATCGTCGAGTCGGTCGAGTCCGAAGGGGGCAAGTGGGAAGAGGGCGTGCAGCTGGCGATCCAAGCCGTGTTGGCCAGCCCGAAGTTCCTGTTCCGCGCCGAGTTGGACGATCGTCCGACGGCCGCCGACACTCGACCCATCGACGAATATCAACTCGCCTCGCGGCTCAGCTACTTCCTCTGGAGCAGCATGCCCGACGACGAGCTCTTCGCGCTCGCGGCGAAGCAGCAACTCACCGCGAATCTTGATTCGCAAATCCGCCGCATGCTGCAAGACCCGCGGAGTGCCTCGCTCGTCGAGTCGTTCGCGATGCAATGGCTGCAACTCGATCGACTCCGCGTCCACAGCCCCGACCCGACGCTGTTCCCGTCGTTCAAAGAACCGCTGCGCAATGCGATGCTCAAAGAGACGCAACTCTTTCTGCAGGCGATCATTCAAGAAGATCGGCCGATCACCGACATGATCACCGCCGACTTCACGTTCATGAACAAGACGCTGGCCGAGCACTACGGCATCGGCGACACGGCCGGCAATCTCAAGTCGAAGAAGAAAGACAAAGTCCCCGGCGGCCAACCGTTCCGCAGCGATACCGTGTGGGAACGCGTGAAGCTGCCGCCCGATTCGGTCCGCGGTGGCCTGCTGACCCAAGCGAGCGTGCTGACCGTGTCGTCGAACCCGACGCGGACGTCGCCCGTCAAACGCGGCAAGTGGGTGCTCGAACAACTCCTGGGAACTCCGCCGCCGCCGCCCCCCGCCAATGTGCCGGAGCTCGAAGCCCAAAAGGACAAACTGACCGGCACGCTCCGGCAGCAGATGGAGCAGCATCGCCAAGACCCGGCCTGTGCCAACTGTCACGCCAAGATGGACCCGCTCGGTTTCGCGTTCGAAAACTTCAACGCCGTCGGCGGCTTTCGCGACCAAGACGGCGAGCAACCGATCGACGCCTCGGGCACGTTGCCCGACGGCAAGTCGTTCCAAGGTCCCGCCGAGTTGAAGGTGATTCTGAGCGAAAAGAAGCGGGAGTTTGCCCGCTGTTTGACCGAAAAACTGCTGACATTCGCCCTCGGCCGCGGATTGGAATACTATGACCGCCGCGCGGTCGATAAGATCGTCGCGAATTTAGAACAGAACGAATTCAAGTTCTCGACCCTGTGCGTCGAGATTGCCCGCAGCGACCCCTTCCGTCTCCGCCGCGGGGTGGAGAGCACGACGGCCGCCGCCCGCTAAGTTGTCTGCCGATATACTGCCCGCCGCCTAGAATTGACTTGAGCTTGAACCGCTAAGAGAGAAAGAGCTTTCTATGACGAATCCCGTCTCACGTCGGACGATGTTGCGCGGCCTCGGCTCGGCCGTTGCGTTGCCGTGGCTCGAAGCGATGGGCCCGGTCGGCAGTTGGGCCGCGACGGGCGGGTCCGCCGACCCCAAGCTCCGGACTGCTCCGAATCGGATGGCGTTTCTCTACATTCCGAACGGCGTGAACATCGAAAACTGGACGCCGAAGACGGAAGGCTCCGACTACGAACTCACGTCGTGCTTGGAACCGCTGAAGGATCACCGCAAGGACTTTAACGTCGTCACCGGCCTCACGGCTGACAAGGCTCGCGCGAACGGCGACGGCGGCGGCGATCATGCCCGCGCGCTGGCCGCGTTCCTGACCGGCGCGCAACCGCGCAAGACCGACGGGACCGACATTCGCGCCGGCGTTTCGGTCGATCAGGTCGCCGCCTCGCGAATCGGCGATCTCACGCGGCTGCCGTCGCTCGAGATCGGCTGCCAAGCCGGGTCGATGGCCGGCAACTGCGACTCGGGCTATAGCTGCGTTTACTCGTCGACGATGTCGTGGCGCTCTTCGACGACGCCGCTGCCGAAAGAAGTGAACCCCAAGCTCGTCTTCGAGCGGATGTTCTCGGCCGAGACCGGCGGCAACCGTGAACAGCAACGCAAAGATCGTCGCAGCGTGCTCGACGCCGTGTTGTCCGACGCGCACGATCTGCAAAAGAATCTCGGCGGCAACGACTTGCGCAAGTTGGACGAGTATCTGACGTCGGTCCGCGACGTCGAGAAGCGGATCCAACTCGCCGCCACGCTGCCGGAGATCAAAGCCCCCGACTATCCGGTCCCCGCCGGTGTGCCGGAAGGGCGCGAAGAATACATTCGCCTGATGTGCGACCTGATGGTCCTCGCCTTCCAGACCGATGTCACGCGCGTCTGCACGTTCGTCATCGCCAACGAAGGGAGCAACCTGCCGTACAAGTTCATCGGCATCTCCGAAGGGCATCACGAGCTGTCGCATCACAGCAACGATCAAGCGAAGAAAGACAAGATCCGCCAGATCGACCGCTTCCACACCTCGCAGCTCGCATACCTGCTGGGCAAGATGAAGAGCGTGAAGGAAGGAGACGGCACGCTGTTGGATAATTGCATGCTCGCCTTCGGCAGCGGCAACTCCGACGGCAACCGCCACAATCACAATGACCTGCCGATCATCCTGGCAGGCAAGGGGGGCGGCACGATCAAGACCGGCCGCCACATCCGCTACCGCGACGAAACGCCGATCGCGAACTTGTGGATGTCGATGCTCGACCGCGTCGACGTCCGCGGCCAATTTGTCGGCGACGCGACGGGCGTACTCACGGGCCTCGACGGGTAACCGTTCTCTGCGCGAACGCAGACACCGCTTACTGACGTGCGCGGCTCGGAAAGACAT
>CAMCTH010000202.1 GCA_945877965.1 Planctomicrobium piriforme
ATCGTGGCGTGCAGGTCGTGGATGTGGACCTTGTTCTCAACCGCCGCGATGCCGTGCTCGTCGGTGGCTCCGTAGCGGAGTCCGCCCTTCACGCCGCCGCCGGCCATGAACATGCTGAAGCCGGTCGCGTTGTGATCGCGGCCGTCGTCCTTTTGCGCGTGCGGAGTGCGGCCGAACTCGCCCCCCCAGACGATCAGCGTTTCGTCGAGCAGACCGCGTTGCTTGAGGTCGGCGATCAGTGCAGCGATCGGTTGGTCGATGCCGCCCCAGTTTTTCGTCAGGCCGCCCTTCAGATTGCCATGTTGGTCCCAACCGCCGGTGCTCACTTCGATGAAGCGAACGCCGGCCTCGGCGAAGCGGCGGGCGAGCAGACACTGGTAAGCGAAGTCGGACGTCGGGCCGGTGACGCCGTAGGCATCGAGCGTCGCTTGCGTTTCGTTCGACAGGTCCATCATCTTCGGCACGGCCCCCTGCATGCGGAAGGCGAGCTCGTACGACTCGATGACCCCTTCCAGCTCCGTGTTGACGCGGTCGAGTTCGAGCCGGTCGCGATTCACGCTTTGCAGCAAGTCGAGTTGGCGACGTTGGGCGTCGGTCGACATCCGGCTGTTGCGTATGTGCGGGATCGAAGCGTTCGCCAGCGATTCGCCGTCGCCGCCGATGCGGGTCCCTTGATACGGCGCGGGCAAGAAGGCGCTGCCGTAGTTCTGCGCGCCGCCGATGCGGCCGATCGGCTTGATCGTGATGAAGCCCGGCAGTTCGGAGTTCTCCGAGCCGAGGCCGTACAGAATCCACGAGCCCATCGAGGGTCGGACGAATTGGAAGCTGCCGGTGTGCATCTGCACGCTGGCCTGCGGATGGTTCGGCAGGTCGGTGTGCAGACTGTTGAGCACGCACAGTTCGTCGGCGTGCTTGCTGATGTTCGGCATCAGTTCGCTGAGCCACAGCCCGCTCTTGCCGTGCTGCGAGAACTTGAACGGGCTCTTCATCAGCTTCCGATTACCGCCTTTGTAGAAGCCGGTGATGGGCGCCGTCTTGCCGTCGTCCTTGGTGAGTTGCGGCTTGTAGTCGAGCGAGTCGACGTGCGACGGTCCGCCCTGATTGAACATGAAAATCACGCGCTTGGCCTTGGCCGGCAGATGCGGCAGCTTGGGGCTGAGCGGGTTGCTGCTTTCGGCGACCGCTTGTTGCGTGCTGAGCCCGGCGAGGGCCAAGTACCCGAAGCCGGCCGAGGCGGTTTTCAACAGTTGGCGACGGCTGACGATGAACTCGTTCATAAAGATCCTCGCAATGCGCTGAAATGGGGTTCGGGTTGGGGGCTTAGCCGCCGCGTCCTCGCGGCGATCACCGGGTCGGGGACGACCCGGCTAAGCGGTTGCAAATTCGTTGTGGTTTAATACGCGTAGCGAAATTCGGCGGAGGAGAACAGCACTTGGGCCAAGGCCGACCAGGCGGGCTGGTCGTTGCCCGTGCCGTTCGGTTGAAAGTTCTTCACAAACTCGACGGCGCGGCCCCGCTCGTGATCGGCGGCCGGGCGAGCCAAGATCAAGCGATACATCAGATCGACGCGGCGACCCGCTTCCGACTCGGCTGAAGCGAGCACCCGGGCGGCGACGCCGTCGGACTGTTCGAGGATGAAGGGGCTGTTGAGCAAGAACAGCGCTTGCGTGGCGACGGTCGTCACTTCGCGCTGACCGACGACGAGACTCGAATCGGCGATGTCGAAGATCGCAAGCATTTCGTTCGTCAGCCCACGGAAGGCCGGCAGGTAAATGCTTCGGTAGACGGCTTGGCGTTGGTTCACGTCGGGACGAAGGTCGCGGCCGATCTCGCCGTTGCGCGTCGAGCCCATCGTTCCGACGGGACGAGTCAACTCCAACGTACCCGCGGCGGACAGGGCGGTGTCGCGGATTACTTCGGCGTCGAGACGACGACGATTCATCCGCCAGACAAGCCGATTGCCCGGATCGACGGCGTAGGCCGCATCGCTGTGATCGCTCGCCAGGCCGTAAGCCCGGGAGAGGACGACGGTGCGGATCGTTTGCTTCACGGACCAACCCTCGTCCATGAGTTGCCGAGCCAGCGCGTCGAGCAACTCGGGATGGCTCGGCTTCTCGCCCAGCGCGCCGAAGTTGTCGATCGTTTCGACCAATCCGGTGCCGAAGAGATGGAACCAAATCCGGTTGGCCATGACGCGGGCCGTCAGCGGATTGTCTTTCGACGTCATCCATTGGGCGAGTTCGAGGCGACCGCTGTGGGCGGGGTCGATCTTCGGCGTCGACGCGGTTTTGAGGACGGAGAGGAGTCCCCGCGGCACGACGTCGCCGCGCTCGGTCTCTTCGCCGCGAATCCGCAGCGCGACGTCGGCGGGCTTGCCGTCTTGCACGCCCATCGCCAAGTAGGTCAGGTCGACGTCCTGCGGCGCGGCGTTTCTGTCGTTCTTGTTCCCCTTGCCCAGGGCGGTTTGCAGACGGGTGACGAGTTGCTGCGCCGCCTGCAATTGAGCTTTGGCTTCGTCTTTGTTCTTGGCCTGCTTGCGGTTCACGCGCAGTTCTTCGAACCGCTTCTCGGCCGCGGCGAGTTCGGCTTCGAGCTTCTTCCGTTCGGCCTGTTTCAGCTTGTTGTTCTTGCCGGGACCGGCCCCGGTCGAGGCGACGGTCGATTCCGTCGCAGCAACCGTCGTCGGCGCGGGCTTCGCTCCCGGCGGGGTCGCCAACGTCATGAACTGATTGGCCACATAGGCGCGGGCCTGACGCTGCACGCCGGCCAGCACGTCGGTGCTGCGAAAGATTCCCGCCAGGGCGTAATAGTCGGTCTGCGGGATCGGGTCGAACTTGTGATCGTGGCAACGAGCGCAAGCGACGGTCGTCGCCATGACGGTCCGGCAGACGACGTCGATCTGCTCGTCGGCGATGTCGAGCAAGTAGAGCTCGGGGTTCCGTTCGTTCAGACTCTTGGGCCCGAGCGCCAGGAAGCCGGTCGCGATCAGGTTTTGGTTTCGCTCGGCCGGAGTCTTCGTCGGCAGCAAGTCGCCGGCGATCTGTTCGCGGATGAATTGATCGTACGGCTTGTCGCTGTTGAAGGCGTCGATGACGTAGTCGCGATAGCGCCACGCCGTCGGGTAGGGGACGTTCCGTTCTTTGCCGGTCGACTCGCCGTAGCGGGCGACGTCGAGCCAGTGGCGCCCCCAGCGTTCGCCGAACTGCGGCGAGGCGAGCAAGCGATCGACGACGGCGGCGCGGGCTTGCGGCGAGCTGTCGGCCGTGAACGCGCTGATCTCGTCGGGCGTCGGCTGCAGCCCGATGAGATCGAGCGTCACGCGGCGGAGCCAGGTGATCGGGTCGGCGTCGGCGACCGGTTGTAGGCCCTTCGCTTCGAGCGCGGCCAGCAAGTGGCGATCGAGGTCGCTCTTCGGCCAGGCGGCGTCCTTCACCTGTGGGGCGGTCGGTTTCGTGATCGGTTGATAAGCCCAGAACTGCTTGCCGGCTTCGAGGTCGATCTTGCGAACGACCGCTTTCCCTTCGCGCGGATCGGGAGCTCCCATCTCGACCCACTTCACAAAGTCGGCGACGACGGCGTCGCTGAGCGGCTCGTCCGGCGGCATCTCGATCCCCTCGCGACGGATCGCCTCGATCACGAGGCTCGCTTTCACATCGCCGGGAACGATGCCAGCGCCCGATTCACCCCCTTTGCGGATGCCGGCGCGGGTGTCGAGGACCAGGCCCCCTTTGATGCTCTTGGAGTCGGCCGAGTGGCAGGAGTAGCACTGGGCGACGAGGACGGGCCGAATCTTGGCCTCGAAGAACTCGATCCCGGCGGCGGTCGGCTTGGCGTTGGCCGGGCTCTTGGCCTGATTCTTCGCCGGGGGAGTGATCTCGGCGGCCGACAGGCTTGGGGCGACGATGGCTGGCAGGCATCCCAGGACGACGGCCCCGACGATGCGTGCCAGACGTTTGCTCAGTAAACCGATACCCATGACGCAACTCCCGACGTGATTTCCGTTTCCGTCTCGACCGGCGGCCGCGGCGAGCGACCGGCGCGGGGGGCTCCGGTGCGGAGTATCTCCCTGGGAAGTAATGACGCGGATCAAACGACGTTTATTTTCGCCTTCCGGCGTCAGGGCGGGGGCAACGCGGAGAGATGGCGTTGAGAAGCTGGGCGAGCTTACCGGTCGGCTAACGTCGAGCCGCTCTGGCGATCATCCAGAGCCGGAGGCGTGAGCCTCCGGGTCGCATCGCCGAGCAAGTGCGACGTCGTCGCTCGAGATGCAACGATTTAATCGTCGTCGCCGGCGATCGTCGGTTCCGAGAGATACTCCTGTTCCAACTGCCGGCCGTTCGGGTCTTGGTTTCGCGGGTCGAAGGAGTGCCAGGGCGAAACCCCTTCCAACTCCGGCATGATCTCGACCAGTTGGTTGATCATCGTCTGAGCCAGCCGCCGCACCGGCAGTTGATTCGACTTTTCCAGAATGGCCTGCACGGTCTTCATCAACCGCAGCATCTGCGCCCGACGCAACACCGGGGCCGACAACGGAGCGTGCGGCTCGACCAACAGATCGGCCACCGGCACTTCGAGCAGTCGCTGCCATTCGTAGATTTGCGACAGCGACAAGTCGGCCCGCGGATCTTCTTCGGCGCGAATCTGTTCGATCGGCTTGCGCATCAGTTGCGCGGCGCGGCGGACCGACACCCCTTGCTCGTGCCGCACTTCGGCGACTCGTTGCAGCGGGCCGCCGGCATAGCGCTGAGCTTGCTCATGCGCTTGAGCCCGATCAAGGGCTTCGGCTTGGCGATGCTCGGCAGAAGTCGGGGCGGGCGGGGGCGACGCGGCAGCTTCCGAGCACTCGTCCAGTTCAAACTCCCAAATACTCATAGCGATCCTAAGAAGCAACTTCGAGACGAGGAGATAGCGCAGCGCAACACAGGGTGTACATCAAGGGGGCGCGAATCGACCCGAAAGGGTCGGGCGCGAGCTTTCTCTGCATATCGAAGAACTTCAGCACGGACGACGCTTGCCCGTCGTCAGCCTAAAACTTCTGCGCGAACCGAACGAGAACCGGTGACTGGCCGTGTGGGTGGAACCACCCCGAAAAAAGTGCGCGATGGGTGCTTCCATCGCCTAAGTCAATCATAGCGCTCTGCGAAGGTGAAAATCAAGCGCGTCTGCGCGAACTGGCTGCGGATTTAATCCTCACACAAATCCAACAACCACAGTCGCGATGCCCGACACCCAAAATGCTGTGTCGGATTCGCAGCGCACCGGCCGATCATTCGCCCCAGGCCAAGGCCTTGAGTTTGCCGATCAGCAGATGCGGTCGCTTGTTGGGGAGACCGGTCGCCGCCCCTTGCTCGCTCCGGCGGGCGGTCGTCGCGCTCGGTCGAGCCATTGCGCCGTCATGCAGGGTGGACACTAACCGATCCCAAGAAACGCGCTGCCGACGGGGACGCACTTCGATGTTGCGGACCGTGTAGCCGCGTGATCGGAAATAGACCAGCACGCCGTGGCGATCGCCGTTCTGATACCACGCGACCAGCAGGCGACGCGGCGTCAGTAGGACGTCGGGCGTCAGCGATTCGCCTTGCGCCAGCCGGTCTTTCGGCAACTTCGCCGGCAGCGGCGGAATCGAACCCAGCGCGCCGCGGGTGCTCGGCTGGGCGAAGACCGCCCCGTCTTCGACCCGTTGGTCCCACAACTTGCGAATCTCATGCAGATCGAAGTCGGGCTTGGCCAGACAGAGCAGCACCCATTCGCCGTGAGCGTAACGGAGCGCGCTCCGCAGCGCCTCTTGCGGGCCGAGCCGTTGCGGCTGCACCAGGAGCTGGACCTGGGGAAAGCTGAGCGACGCCTCGTGCGCGGCTTCCCGCGTGGCGTCGGTCGAGCCGTCGTCGACCAGCAGCAGTTCGAATTGCGGCGTCAGCTCGGGCAGGATCTCGAGCAAATGCTCGACCGTTTCGTGCAAAGTGGATTGCACGTTGTGCAGCGGCACGACGACCGTGAGCGTCGGATTCAAAGGGAAGGTTCCTTCAGGCGCAATCGGCAGGGTAGACGAAGCGGCAAATCGCGAACGCGCGTCCGCACGATAGCATCGACGCCGGCGACGTCGTAACTTCATTCGCCGCAACGTCGCTCCGCTTCGGCCGACCGTAACGACTTTGCACGTCGGCCGCGGGAAAGAGGCTCGGCGGAGATGCGGTTTTACCCCCGCCGGCTACGTCCTCGGGGTGGGACTATACTGAACCTCCGTCTGCGGCGCGGCGTCGCTGCGTCGGTTGATCCTCAGTCAGGCAGATCTCGGAGTTCTTTTTTGTGACCGACTCGTCCGCTTATCCCGATTTTTCCAAGTCTGCCGACGGTCTGCTGCCGGCCGTCGCCCAGTGCGCCGAGACCGGCGCGGTGCTGATGCTGGCCTACATGAATGCCGAAAGCTACGCCGAGACGCTGGCGACCGGTCGGGCCGTGTATTACAGTCGCAGCCGCGGCCGACTCTGGCGCAAAGGCGAAGAGAGCGGCCACGTCCAAGAGATTCGCGGCGTCTTCGTCGATTGCGACGGCGACGCGATCTTGCTGAAGGTGCATCAACGCGGTCAGGCCTCGTGCCACACCGGCCGCGTCAGCTGCTTCTTCCACCAAGCCACGCCCGACGGCATCCAAATCGTCAGCGACCCGATCATCGACCCCGCCCAACTGTACGGAAAAAAACATGACTAAGTTTTCCCGCTTTGTTACTAAACTCATCCCCGCCGCGTTCGCCGCGCTCCTCGCTTGCGGTTTCGCGAGCAACGCCAGCGCCCAACTCCCACTCGTCTTCGAAGACGACTTCGAGAAGGGTACCGACCATTGGCAACCGACCGACGCGAATGCCTGGAAGCTCGCGCCGAGTCGTGAAGGAAAGGGACAAGCCTACTCGCTCTTCCAACAGAGCAAGTACAAGCCGCCGCATCGCAGCCCGTTCAACGTCTCGCTGATCAAAGACGTGCAAGTGACCGACTTCCGCCTCGAGGCCGATGTCCTCTCGACGAAGGCCGACTATCCGCATCGCTCGATGACGATGTTCTTCGGCTACCAAGACCCGGCCCATTTCTATTACATCCACTTCGGCAAGAAGACCGACGATCACGCCAACCAGATCTTCATCGTCAACGACGCCCCGCGGATCAAGATTTCGACCAAGACGACTCCCGGCACCAACTGGGACGACGCCTGGCATCATGTGAAGATCGAGCGGAACGTGACGAGCGGCGAGATCAAGATCTTCTTCGACGACATGAAGAACCCGGTCATGGAAGCGGTCGACAAGACGTTCCTCTGGGGCCAAGTCGGCGTCGGCTCGTTCGACGACATCGGCAACTGGGACGACGTGAAGTTGTGGGGCGTGAAGAAGTAGTTAAGAACATGCCCCAAGACACGCTCGTCGCCGCCGCTCTCGAAGCTCGTCAACGGGCCTACGCGCCTTATTCAAAGTTCCTGGTCGGAGCGGCGATTGAAACAACCTCGGGAAAAATCTTCGTCGGCTGCAACGTAGAGAACTGTTCGTACGGTCTAACGATCTGCGCCGAGCGGACGGCCGCGACCTCGGCCGTCGCGGCGGGCCAGCGCGATTTCAAACGAATCGCCTTAGCCCTCTCCGGGGCTGGCACGCCGTGCGGGGCGTGTCGACAATTCCTGGCCGAGTTCAATCCGCAGCTGCCGATCACGATCGTCGACGCCGACGATCCGACCCGCATCGTCGAAACCGATCTCGAAACGCTCCTACCGGGCCGCTTCGAGTTCAAAAAGTAAGGGAGCGCGGCAG